>JAZOSM010000185.1:0-38373 GCA_045657125.1 Eubacteriales bacterium | reverse complement strand
TCAACGCTTCTGTCGCGATAAGGGCTGTTTTTACCGGGCTCAGTCAAAGTTCCGCGATATTCGCGCATTTCCTCTGCATTGAGATCGCATACGTACGCATCGCCTTGACGAATCAACTGTACTGCAAATTCGTAGCACTTTTCAAAGTAATCGGATCCGTAAAAAACGCCGCCGGTAGGTTCAGCACCGAGCCACTTCAGATCTTCATAAATGCTCTGAACGTATTCGTCATCTTCCTTTGCAGGATTGGTGTCGTCATAACGAAGATTGAAAAGTCCGCCGTATTGCTTTGCGAGCATTGCGTTGATATAAATAGCCTTCGCGCTACCGATGTGAAGATAGCCGTTGGGTTCAGGCGGAAAACGAGTATGCAGTTTGTCAATAACTCCGTTGTTCAAATCATTTTCAATGATTTCCTGCAGGAAGTTTGTGTTCTTAATTTCTTCCATAATTCATCCTTCTTTCAAATTCAAATCAATTCACTGATTGCACGATTGAGTCTTTCCAAAACGCGTTCTTTGCCAAGAATATTCATTACACAGCAAAGATCGGGAGATGCGGCTTTGCCGGTAACGGCAATTCTTAATACCATACTGATATCGCCAACGTGACCCTTATATGCCTCGGGATTTGCTTTGTATTCCTTGGGCTTCGCTGCAAAGCCTAAATCGACAGCAAGGCTTGTAATTTTCTCAAACCAAATCGTCTGGTCATCATCCGAATTATAAATGTCACAGTAACGCTTCAAAATCTCAACGGTATCCTCTTTTGAAACGTTCTCCGGCATTTTGTCAATGCTTTCAAACAATTCATCGTAAAAGAAACCAAGATAAGAACGGATTTCGTTCCAGGTTCCGATATCTTTTCTGGGTTTGTTCCCGCCTCTGCCAATGGAGAGGATTGCAATTGCTTTTTGTGCATCGTTTTTCAGAAACTCATACAATTCAGTATCGAACTCAGCGGTCCAAGCAAGAATTTCTTCGTAAACTTCTTCAGCGGTCATACGGCTGATTACGTTTTTAGATACGTCACAAAGTTTCATATAATCAAAAAGAGAACCTGCGGGATTCATCTTCTTGTAAGAGAACGGAAAAGCGGTTGCAGGCAGGTCGGGGTTTGCTCTGCGCCAATCTTCAAAATTCGAATTAAGAATTGTCAAGATATACTCATAAACCGAACGGATCGGGAAACCTTGTGCCTTATAATAGGTCAAAGCAAGTTCAGGATCTTTTCTTTTGGAAAGCTTTCTCTTGCTGGTGCCATCCATTTTCATCAAAGGTCCAATGTGTAAGTACTTGGGGGTTTTAAAGCCCAATGCTCTGAATAACTGCAAATGGAAAGGAAGCGTTGAAAGCCACTCGTCACCGCGAACCACGTGAGTTGTATGCATCAGATGATCGTCAACGGCGTGTGCAAAATGATAAGTAGGAATTCCGTCTGACTTCAAAAGAACGTGGTCAATATCGTTTTCGGTAACTTCCATATTTCCCTTGATCAAATCCGTAAATTTGATTTTGTTTTCAATAGAACCCGTTGAACGGAATCTCAAAACCCAAGGAAGATTTTGGCTTAACGCGTTTTTAATTTCATCCAAGGAAGCATCGCGCCATTTTGCCCACTTACCAAAGTAGCCGAAATTCGCTTTTTCTTTTTCCTGCTGAACGTGAATTTCATTCAATTCTTCTTCCGTGCAGAAACAAGGATATGCCAACCCATTAAGAAGAAGTTTTTTTGCAAAAACGTGATAAAGCTCTTTTCTTTGTCTTTGGCGGTAAGGACCGTAAGATCCGAGATCGCCCTCCAACGTCGCGCCTTCATCAAAATTAATGCCGTAGTGCGAAAGAGATTCGATCAGCGTTTCAATAGCACCGGGAACCTCTCTTTTTGCATCCGTATCTTCAACACGTAAAAACAAAACACCTTCAGATTGATGGCACATACGTTCAGACGTCAGTCCCTGAACAAGATTGCCAAGATGAACAAAGCCCGTAGGACTGGGAGCCATTCTGGAAACAACCGCCCCCTCTTTTAAAGTTCTGGGCGGAAACTTTGCTTCAACCTCCTCGGGAGATTCAATAACGTTAGGAAACAGTAAAGCGGAAAGTTCATTTCTTTCGTCAGAATTTAATTGAATACGATCCATAGTAAACCTTTCATATAAGCATTATTGTTTTATTATAGCATTTATTCGAAATTTTACAATACCTTCGATGTAGTTTTTTAAGTTTTTTATGTTAAATTTATCATTATTTTTTATTGAATGTATAAAAATGTTAAATAAATGTTAAATGTAGAGTTTTTGAAATTTTATTATTGAAATAACATCGGGATTGTAGTAAAATTACACTTGATTGAAAATTTTAAGGAGGACGCAAAATGAGTATTCCCAGCTGGTTTGTAATTGTGATGGGCATAGGCACTGTATTTCTCGGTTTGATTTGCATCATTCTGCTTTGCAAGATTCTCGGAGCAGTCTGCACTTTGATCGAAAAAAAGACTCCCTTGTCACCTGTTGCAACTGCTACTGCAAGCAATACCAATACTGCGGCAGCCCCCTCTAAGGCACAAGACCCTGCAAAGCGCCAAGAGATCATCGCTGCAATCGGTGTTGCAATCGCTGAAGAATGTGGTGTTGACGCAAATGCCATTCGCATTACTTCTATCAAAAAAATCTAAATTCATTTTTTAAGGAGAAAAAAACAATGAAAAAGTATCGTGTAAATGTTAACGGAACCGCTTACGAGGTTGAAATCGAATTGATCGACAGCGCAGAAGCTGCTACCGCTGCTCCTGCTCCCGCACCCGCAGTTGAGGCTGCTCCCGCACCCGCTGCTCCCGCCGGCGGCGAAGGCGTAAATGCTCCCATGCCCGGCACCATTCTCGCAGTAAACGTAACTGCAGGTCAGGCTATCAAAAAGGGCGACGTTCTTTTCATTCTCGAAGCTATGAAAATGGAAAATGAAATTATGGCTCCCGCTGACGGAACCGTTTCTGCAGTATGCGTAACCAAGGGCGCTACCGTTGAATCTGGCGCAGTTCTCTGTACCCTTGCATAAGTAACATTATGAAAAAATTCCTGGTTGTTTTATTCGCATTTATTTTTGTCCTCGGCAGTTGCGCCACGGTAGCATTTGCTGCCGACGGTAAAGAATCCGAAGAAATTTCCATTAAAGAGGCAGTTGTTCTCGAAGAAAACGGAAAATACGTTCTTTCCGTCACCCTTGAAAACCTGACCAACGTAGCTTTTTCCGAAGTTCAGTGCATGGTTTTGCCTGAAAGCGATGAAATCACTTTTGATCAAAGCTGTGCGATCTTCCAGGACAACAGCGGAGCAATTATCAACGGTGCCGTAATCGGCTCCATTGCACCTCTCGGCCAGGCAACGGTTCTTTTTGATCTTACGGATTGCAAGAATGTTCACGCCAAACTGAACATGGTTGTATATTACCCCTACAATGGCGAAACCGTTTATGCCGGCGCAACTTACAACGAGAAAAACGTAGGTACTGCACAATTCGAAAACATTCTGAAAGAACAAAAGAAGCTTACGAAGCTTGATGTTATTCTCAACTTCCTGAAGCAAAGCGGTTTTTATATGCTTGGTCAGAATTGGAAAGTTCTTTTGATGCTCTTGATTTCCTTTGTTTTGATTTACCTTGCAATCGTCAAAGGATTTGAGCCTCTGCTTCTTTTGCCCATCGCTTTCGGTATGCTCTTGACCAATCTTCCCGGTGCAGAAATGTATCATCCCGAACTTTTCGAAGGTGGACACATTCATTGGAAAATGTTCAGCACAATCGGCGCAGGTTTGCTTGACTACCTTTACCTCGGAATTAAGCTTGGTATTTATCCTTGTTTGATCTTCCTCGGTATCGGCGCAATGACAGACTTCGCACCGCTGATTGCAAACCCCAAGAGTCTTTTACTTGGTGCAGCAGCACAGCTGGGCATCTTTATAACCTATTTTGCTGCAACCGAATTCCTCGGATTTAACCCCATGGAAGCCGGATCCATCGGTATTATTGGTGGCGCGGACGGTCCTACTGCAATTTTTGTTACTTCAAAACTTGCTCCCCATCTGCTCGGACCGATCGCAGTAGCAGCATATTCCTACATGGCACTTGTTCCCTTCATTCAGCCCCCAATTATGAAAGCACTTACAACCAAAAAGGAAAGAAGCATCGTAATGACGAATCTTCGTTCCGTAAGCAAAAAGGAAAAGATCATTTTCCCCATTGCAGTTACTGTTTTGGTTGCTTTGATCGTACCCTCCGCAGCTCCTCTTGTAGGATGCTTGATGCTGGGTAATCTTATGCGTGAAAGCGGTGTAGTTGACCGTATTGCAAAAGCTGCACAGAATGAACTGATGAACATTGTAACGATTTTCTTGGGTATCTCCGTCGGTGCTACCGCAACCGCAGAGAACTTCTTGAATTTGCAAACTCTGTTCATTCTCTTGCTGGGAATCGTAGCTTTCAGCTTTGGTACCGCAGGCGGTGTATTACTCGCTAAATTTATGAATCTGTTCTTACCCAAGGGCAAAAAGATCAATCCTCTGATCGGTTCTGCCGGTGTATCCGCAGTTCCTATGGCAGCACGTGTTTCTCAGACTGTAGGTCAGAAAGAGAATCCCTCCAACTTCCTGTTGATGCACGCTATGGGTCCCAATGTTGCAGGCGTTATCGGCTCTGCAATTGCGGCAGGTGTTTTGATTGCACTCTTCGGTTAAAAAGGAGAATATTATGTCTGAAAAGAAATTGTTTATTACAGATACCATCC
Source organism: Eubacteriales bacterium (assembly GCA_045657125.1). Lineage (GTDB taxonomy): Bacteria > Bacillota > Clostridia > Oscillospirales > SIG627 > RGIG5579. The sequence goes on along the minus strand of JAZOSM010000185.1, from coordinate 33,594 downwards.
TTCGTGATGCTCACCAGTCTCAGGCTGCAACCAGAATGAAGCTTGAAGATATGCTTCCTGCTTGTGAGATTCTGGACAAGGTTGGTTACTGGTCTCTTGAGTGTTGGGGCGGCGCAACCTTCGACGCTTGTATGAGATTTTTGAATGAAGATCCCTGGGAAAGACTGCGCACCTTGAAAAAAGCTCTTCCCAACACCAAACTGCAGATGCTTTTCCGTGGTCAGAACATTCTCGGCTACAAGCACTATGCAGACGACGTAGTAGATGCTTTCGTTAGAAAGTCCATTGAAAACGGTATCGACGTTGTTCGTGTATTCGACGCTCTCAACGACACTAGAAACATGAAGCAAGCGGTTGATTCCGTTAAGAATTACGGCGGTATTTGCGAAGTAGCAATCAGCTACACCACCAGCCCTGTTCATAACCAGGAGTACTTCGTTACTCTTGCAAAGAAGATCGAGGAAATGGGCGCAGATGTTATCTGTATCAAAGATATGGCAAACCTGCTCCTTCCCTACGATGCTTATGAATTGGTTAAGGCAATTAAGGCTGCGGTTTCCTGCCCCATTCACCTTCATACGCACAACACCACCGGTACCGGTGATATGACCTACTTGATGGCTGCACAGGCTGGCGTTGATATCGTTGACTGTGCTCTGTCCCCCTTGGCTAACGGAACCTCTCAGCCCGCTACCGAAGCACTCGTTGCTACCCTCAAGGGTACTGAGCGCGACACCGGTCTTGATCTCGAATTGATGGCTAAAGCAGCTACTCACTTCCGTGGCGTTGCTGAAAAGCTGAAGCAGGATAAAATCCTCGATCCCAAGGTTTTGAACGTTGACACCAAGACCCTTCTGTATCAGGTGCCCGGCGGAATGCTTTCCAACCTGCTTTCTCAGCTGAAGCAGCAGGGTGCTGAAGACAAGTATTACGATGTTCTTTCTGAAATTCCCCGTGTACGTAAAGACTGCGGTTATCCTCCCCTTGTAACTCCCACCAGCCAGATTGTTGGTACTCAGGCTGTACTGAACGTTTTGATGGGTGAACGTTATAAGATGATCTCCAAAGAAACCAAAGGTCTCCTTCGCGGCGAATACGGTCAGCTTCCTGCTCCCGTAAATGAAGAAGTTCGCAAGAAAGCAATCGGTGATGCAGAAGTTATTACCTGCCGTCCCGCTGATCTTCTCAGCCCCGAGCTTGAAAAGTACACCGAGGAAGCGGGCGATCTTGCTAAGTGCGAGGAAGACGTTCTTTCCTATGCACTGTTCCCCCAGGTTGCTTCCAAGTTCCTGGAAGAGAGAAACAATGGTGGTCCCAAGGTAGAAGAATCAGCACCTGCAGCTCCTGCTAAAGCAGAAGAAAACGGTGTTAAAGAACTCTACATCGACGACCGTACCGTTAACGCTCTTTAATGAAACATAAAAATAACGCAAGGCATTTGCCTTGCGTTATTTTTATAAAATCACAAAATATAATATTTTAAATAGGCAATCAATTCCCGCAAATAAACCATTGGTACGGTATACCAGGTTGTTGTTGCGGATATGTGGTTTGCTTCGATTCCAAAAGAACGCGCAACCAAGCAAGAACGAAGTATATGGAAATCATTGGTAACTAGAACGACTGACGGTTTCTTGCTGAATTTCTCACTCAAAATATCTGAGGAATATAGAAAATTTTCAATGGTAGAAGTAGAACGGTCTTCTTTTGTAATGGCCTCTCGTGGAACTCCTTTTGCAATCAAATACCGTTCCATTGCCAAAGCTTCGGAAATCGCTTCATCATCACCTCGCCCACCTGAGACAATAATCGATGCAGAGGGATTTTTCTGATAATACTCTATGGCTTTGTTCAAACGTTTTGCCAAATTATTGGAGACTTCTTCCCCATCCAGGCCTGCACCAAGTACAATCAAAACGTCTTCGTCATATTCAACCGAATTATTTATACCAAATAGAAAAAGTGTAAGACAAAAAATCAAGAACAAAATCAACAAAACGTTGAAAACAATTTTTATAAATAAAAATTTTGATAGTTTGTCAAGAAAAAAAGCGCACACAACAAGTACAACGGATACAAGAAGCTGAGCAAGCAAACCCAGATTGAAATTTACAACAAACGTTAAGTAAATCCCGTTTATAAGTAAGAGCAACCCCAGTATTAAATATCCCCACTTAAAAATTTTTATTTTCATAGAAAATTCCTATCATTTTGCTTTTTGATTTCCAAGCAACTTTTTTGAAACAACATACCAATTTTTAATATAATTATCTTTTAATAACTCGCTATTTAAATCAACAATATCCAAGAAAATCCCAGTCAAACCATCCCAATCACCGATTTTTCCTTTGGGATGAAGAGACCAATGAATTTCATCGATCGTATAATTGCTTTTAATGGAATTATTTTTCATGGAAGTAGTAACCCAATTGCTTTCGCAATCACATCCGCCTTGTGCTATGGGATAAATATGATCGATTGTCGGAATCAAATCCCAATAAGCACTATGGGTATCCATCATTTTCCAATGTGACTGAAAAGGAAATTCCTTGGGAAAATATGTAGATATAATTTTCAAAACGCCGGGATTCAAAAGCTTATCGCCGGTGTAACGATCAATAAAACCGTCTCTGATGAACTGTTCCATCTTTTGAGTCATCGTGTACGTGCGCTTTTCTACTCGATAAAACTCATGTGGATATTCAAAATCGATGATCTCTTTTGCTTTAACAAGATTTTTGTTCAAAATATGATTTGCTACATCAGAAATAATAACACTTTTGTCTCTGCTCATTTTTTAATCCTATTTTCACCAACATGGTCCAAATTAAATATATCATACGTTTCTTTGAGTGCTATCAGCATAGCAAGAAAACATACCGTCGCTGAAGGAAAAATCGGTTCAATAAAACCGAGTGTCAACGGGTAAAGAAATAGCAAAAAGCCCATAGCTTTGTTAGAAAAAGTATGCAAGGAAATTAACTGTTTAAAACAAATAAATCCATAAAGAATATTGCTGAATTTGATCATTACAATAACAGCTATCCAAATCCATAGCCAAATGGGAAAACTCATTACCGGCAGTATTTTAGCAAAACACACGGCAATAAACACAACGTCTGCTACCGTGTCCAATTTAGCACCGAATCCGCTGAAAGACATTGTTTTCCTTGCGATCGTTCCATCCACCATATCCGAGAATCCGCAAAATAAATATAGAACATAAAAAGCAACGGAAAACACAGGGCAAAAAAGCAAAAAGATCGCGCATAGAATTCGGCCGGTTGTTATGATATTTTGCAATCTTCTTTTTCATCTGTTTACCTGAAAATTTCTACTTTTTTGACAGCAGACAGACTGTCTCGTCTGTAAAATGTTTGGGTCGGCAAAGTTCAATACCTACAACACCATGTTTTCTCTGTTCCTCAACAGAATAATATTCTTCCATATCAGAAGAGTTTGCATTGTCAACATTTTCAGTTGTGTATCCACATTTTAACAAGGGCAAAGATTTATATAATTCTTCAAAAGAATCAAACCTATGCAATTTTATAACTGTGGTATTAAGTGTTTCACCGGTAGTGGTATCTGTAAAAACAATCTTATCGCCTACTTTTAATTGCTGACGCTTTTCATCAAACAATCGAAGTTCGATAGTCTTTTCCCCACTCTTTATCATTTCAAATGGTGCAGAATTTAATTTCATTTTATGTACGTCGATTTGACGACTTAATAATGCTACCGTTTCAACATGGGAAGTTCTCGGAAACAAGTCAACGGGTTGAACCGAGGAAATCGTATATCCTTTTTCTCTGAAAATTGCTAAATCGCGGGCAAAAGTATCGGGACCACAGGAAATATACAAAACATTTTTCAAATTGTGGTCGGCTATTTCATCGATCAATTCCCTATTTAGTCCTTTTCGGGGAGGATCTACAATCAGCAATGGATTTTCCGAACCGATTTGCTCCATTAACTGAAAAGCATCTGCCGCGTCACCACAGATGTATTTCGCATTGGAAATACTGTTTAAAGCGGCATTTTCATTTGCATCTTTTACTGCATCGGGAATAATTTCAACTCCTGTAATCGAACAGTTTGCATGAGTTGAAATGGAAATCGATCCGATACCGCAATAAAGGTCTATAATGTGATCAAATTCGTCTAAATTTGCCATGGAAAATGCAGTCTGATACAAAAGTTCCGCAGCATCATGATTTACCTGATAAAAAGAAAGGGGTGAAATCATCAATTCTCTGTCGCAGAATACATCGCTGATCTTTTCCGAACCAAAAATCACACAAGTATGTTTTCCCAGAATAACGTTATTATTTTCAGGCTGTACGTTTAAAACGATGGAGGAAATATTGGAAAACATGGATGTTATTTTTTCAACAAATGCATCTTTCCAAGGGAAATGATTTTCCTTCAACACCAAGCACAGCATAATTTGCCCTGTTGCTTGGGCAATACGAAGATATATATGTCGAACAAGGCCCGTCTGTTCTGTTTCGGAATAAGGCGGGATTTTATGTTTGGTTAAAAATTCACATACACATTCTGCAATAGGAGTAAACTGTTCATTCTGAATTTTACATTCTTCCAATGCACAAACATTGTGCGTTTTCGGAGCATAGAAGCCACAAATCACTTTACCGTCGGAATCAAGAGATACGGGAAACTGCGCTTTATTTCTGTAATTCTCTAATTTTCCAACAGAAATCACAGGGAGCACTTCTACGTCTGACAATCCTTCTTTACGCAAAAAGCCACAGACGGATTGCTTTTTTAAATCTTTTTCGTGGTCATAATTTATGTGCTGAAAGGAACATCCGCCGCAACGTCGAAAATGCTTACAGGTCGGTTCAATTCGAAATTCAGAAGGCTTTATCAATTCTTCAATTCGTGCGACACAGTAATTTTTTGCACACTTTATGATCTTTACCTTGCAAACGTCTCCGGCAACACCGTTCTGAACAAATATTACCGCACCTTCGCTTTTCACAACACCAAAGCCAAGCATATTCGTCTCAACAATTTCAACATTTAGCGTTTGATTCTTTTTAAATTTCATAACTATTTTTTAATCACCTTAATTTTTTTATCTGAAGCAAGTAATTGAACGGATTCCTGTATACCTTGGCTGATACGAACCTCACCGTCATTCAGAACTAGAATCAGTTCAAAGTCATTGGAATCTCTGTAAAATTTCTCTGCTTTTTTAGAGCCAAGAATAAAGCAAGCGGTGGCATAGGCATCAGCGGAAACACCATCTTTGCAAATTACAAAAGCGGCGATCAAATCGTTATCTACAGGCTGACCGCTTTCGGGATCAAATATATTGCAATACCGCTTCCCATCTTCTACAAAGTAGTTTTGAAAAGCTCCTTTTACAGAAACCGAAACTTCTCCGTCAACCAACACATTACCAAAGGATTCTGCTTTTTCAAAAGGATCAACCAAAGGAACTTCCCACTTTTTTTGATCGGGATGCTTGCCAATCGTTCTGATGTGATCCTCAATTTGAAACATTGCACTTGCGCAGCCATCGTTTACAAGTTCATTAGAAATTAAATCTGCCGCAAAACCGCTCGTAATTGCAGAAGGATCAAGCATTGTGTATTGATCCAATGTAAACATATTGTTGGATACCGAAATGGTATCCATACCGCATTTGGTAACAAGAAGAGAAACCAAAGCGCTTTGCGGAACCTTCGGTTCATCACTTTCAAAACCCCATAATCTGGTTAACGGATAAAGGGTGATGTCAAGTTTTCCATCCGTTCGATCAGACAAGGTTATCGAATTTAAAAGCAATTTTATCGTTTCATCCGATAAATGGGAATTGCTTCTTGTATTATTAAATTTTGCAATATCGCTATCTTTATTTTTTGGATCCCATTTTCCCTTAAGTTCATCAAGACGAGCATTGAATTGATTTGTATATTTTTCTTGATCCTCGAAGACCAAAATGCTCGCAGTACCTTCGCGAGATTTTAACAAAAAATGCTCTTCGGTAGTAGAGGTTGCAGTCGGTTTTGAGCAAGAAACAAGCAAAAGCGAAAACAAAATCACGAGCGCGAAAACAGAAGTCTTTTTCATAAAATTCACCTCATTTCATCATAACACATTTCATAAAAAAAGTCAAAACAACTTGATTTTTTCAAAAAATATGATAAAATCACTCATAATGTATTTCAATATTGGAGGCTAATATGCAATTTCAGTACAAAACAAAAGGAACGTGCTCTCAGGTAATTCAATTTGAACTGGATGGAGATAAGGTACATAACATCGTTTTCCACGGCGGATGCAATGGAAATCTGAAAGCAATTTCTAAACTCGTTGAAGGTATGACCGTATCCGAAATCGAGCAAAAATTAAAAGGCAATACTTGCGGTTTTCGCAATACTTCCTGTGCGGATCAACTGGCTATTGCCGTTAGAGAGGCGTTGGATCAGAATAAATGATAGGACTCTTTTTAAAAAAGCACCTTGCTAACAATAACAATAAATCCATTTCGCAGTTTCATCGTTCCTCTATTGCAAAAAAATGCTCGTTTTTCGGTATTTTTCTTAATGTTTTGCTATTTGGAATGAAATTCATCGTAGGTTTGCTTTCGGGTTCCGTTGCTATTACCTCGGATGCTTTTAACAACCTTTCCGATGCCGGTTCTTCCCTGATCACTTTGCTCGGTGTACACCTTTCTCTGAAAAAGCCTGATCCCGAGCACCCCTTCGGCCACGGTCGAATCGAATATCTTTCCGGTCTTGCGGTATCCATCATGATTATTTTGATGGGATTTGAACTGGCAAAGGACGCTTTTCAGAAAATTTTAAACCCGACTCCCCAAAACACGTCACAGCTCGGTTTGACTCTGTTGATTCTGACAGTTTCGGTACTGATTAAGCTCTATATGTGGTCTTATAATAAAAAATACGGCAAGGTGATCAATTCCACCGCTATGCTTGCTTGCGCAACAGATTCCCTTTCTGATTGCGTTTCAACCCTTGTTGTTTTAATTACCAGTGCCGCGGCTTTAAAATTCAATATGCCCATTTTAGATGGAATTTGCGGTTTTATTGTTTCGGTTCTGATTTTTATAGCAGGATTCAAATCCATTAAAGAAACTTTGATTCCGTTGCTTGGACAACCTGCTGATAAAGAACTCCTCGAACAAATTCAAGAACTTGTTTTAAAAGATAATCAAATTGTGGGAATACACGATCTTGTCGTACACGATTACGGCCCCGGCAGAAAGATGGCATCCCTTCACGCAGAAGTACCTTCGGATTGTGACATTTTTGAAATTCACGATTTAATCGATAATATCGAAATGGAGATCAAAGAAAAATTTGGTTGCGAAACCGTCATTCACATGGATCCGGTGGATGACAAGGATCAAAAGACGCTTTCACTGAAAGCAGATCTGACAAAGATTTTGAATGATGAGTTTCCCGAGGTTAGTTTCCACGACTTCAGAGTAGTTCACGGAAAGACCCACACCAATTTGATTTTCGATATTGTAAAACCTTTTAAATTGAAAAAATCAGGCAAAGAAATTTGTTCTACCATTGATGCGAGAATGAAAACACTTCATTCCAATCACAACTGTGTCATCCGAGTTGACCACGATTACACTGCTGAATAAATAAAAAAAGCACCGTTTCGGTGCTTTTTTTATGCACATATAGCCTCAAGGCAAAAGACAAACGGAAAGATTAAATATCGTCCGTGAAAATATCCTTCATACTGTACGCACCCGCTTGCTTTCCGATCACGAATGCAGCAGCACATACAGCGCCATTTGCCAAAATTTCACGAGACTGCGCGGTATGAGAAATGGAAACGATCTCATTTCCACCCGCAAACAAAATCTCGTGTTCACCTACAATGGTACCGCCGCGAACAGCATGAATGCCGATCTCGTTTTTCGTTCTCTTTCCGCAGATACCGTTGCGACCGTGAACATACTCTGCTTTAGAAGGCAAAACGGAGGAAATTTCATCTGCGATCATCAAAGCGGTTCCGGAAGGAGAGTCGACTTTTTGATTATGATGCTTTTCAATAATTTCAATATCAAAATCAGGCAAAAGCTTTGCCGCGCGTTTTGCCAATTGACAAATCAAATTGATTCCCAAAGACATATTTGCCGAACGGAAAACGGGGATTTTTTTCTCGGCATCTTCAATCAAACTCAGTTCTTCACGATCAAAGCCGGTAGTAGCAATCACCGCAGGAACATTTTTAGCAACAGCAAACTTTAAAATTTCAGAAATTGCGGAATGAAATGAAAAATCAATAATAACATCAACATCTTCTTTTACATCCGAACAATTTGCATACACGGGAAAATCGCATGCGGGCATAGTTGGATCAACTCCTGCAGCAACAGTAAAATCATCGCGGGATTTACAAAGCTCTGCAACTACTCGTCCCATTCTGCCGCCGCAACCCGTTAAAAGTATTTTTTTCATAAATTTCAACCTTTCATAAAACAATTCTCAGAAAAACAGTTGAAAAAAACATTTAAATGTTATATACTGTTTCTATGATTTAATGAATGTATCATAACATCAAATGCCTATAATGTCAAACATTTGTTTAATATAAAGGATTTTTTATGACAAAAGATAATCTTTTAAGAAGATCCGCATACTATTATGATCTTCCGCAAGAACAAATTGCACAATCCCCCGTCTCTCCCCGCGATTCTTCGCGCTTTTTGGTTTGTGAAAAAAACGGCTTGCTTACCGATAAAATTTTTCATGATCTCCCCGACTTTCTGAACGAGGGTGACGTTCTTGTAATCAATCAATCCAAAGTTATTCCCGCGCGTTTGTTTTTCCAAGACGTCAACACCGGTTCTCCCTTGGAAATTTTGCTTTTGCGGCAAAAAGAGTTAAATCAATGGTATTGCATGGTTAAACCAGGCAAAAAGGCAAAACCCGGCAAGCGTTTCACATTGGAAAACGGGAAACTGAATGCCGAAATCATTTCCGTTGAAGAAAACGGTGATCGGTTAGTTTCATTTGAATATGATCCCTCCAAAACCTTTATGGAACTCCTTGACGAAATCGGTAATATGCCCTTGCCGCCCTATATTACCAAACGCTTGGAAGATAAATCTCGATACCAAACGGTATATGCTAAAACAAACGGTTCTGCCGCCGCACCGACTGCAGGACTCCATTTTACCGATGAACTCCTTGCCAAAATCAAGGAAAAAGGAGTTATCATCGCACCCGTGCTGTTGCACGTAGGAATCGGAACTTTTCGCCCTGTTAAAGAAGAAGATATTACGAAACACCCGATGCACAGCGAATTTTTCAGTATTCCCGAACAAACTGCCGATATCATAAAGAAAGCAAAACAAGAAGGCAGACGCATCATTTCCGTCGGCACGACTTCTTGCAGAACCTTGGAAAGCGCTTTTGATTGTCAGGGAAATCTGATCTTAAATAACACCAACACCGACATTTTTATTTACCCCGGCTATCAATTTAAAGTAGTAGACTCTTTGATCACAAACTTCCATCTACCGGAAAGCACTTTAATTATGTTGGTTTCGGCTTTGCTTGGTCACGAGCAAACTATGTCTGCCTATCGTCATGCAGTTGAAAACAACTACCGCTTCTTCTCTTTTGGCGATGCAATGATGATTTTATGAAAAACGTTATTGCAATTTTTGGTCCGACCGCATCGGGAAAATCAAGTCTTGCTCTCTCCATTGCGAAAAAGTTAAATGGAGTTATCGTATCTGCTGATTCCATGCAAATTTACAAAGAAATGGATATCGGCACAGCCAAACCTACACGCGAAGAAATGCAGGAAGTTCCCCACAGAATGATCGACATTTGTTCGCCGACTGCGAATTTTTCCGTATATGACTATAAGCTTTGCGCAGAAAAAGAAATAGACGCTATTCTTTTTGAAAATCGCGTTCCGCTTTTAGTCGGAGGTACAGGGCTTTATTTTGACGCGCTGTTTTTTAACAATAATTTCGGCGAAATGGATGTTGACCCGGAGATACACGACATTTTAAACCAAAGAGCCGCCGCGGGAGAGGGTGAAATTCTTCTTTCCGAGCTTTTAACGGTTGATCCTGATACGGCAATTCACCTAAATGCAAAAGATTTAAAGAGAATCGTACGAGCTTTGGAGGTTTATCTTTCAACGGGTAAAACCCTTTCTGAATTTAAAGCCGAATCAAGAATCGAGTCTTCGAAATACAATTTTATAAAACTGTTTTTGAATTACAAAAGCAGAGAAAAGCTCTATGAGAGAATCAATCTTCGCGTGGATTTAATGCTGGAAGAAGGGTTACTTAAAGAAACCGAAAATCTTCGTGAAAAAGGTTATTTTTCCTCAAAAACCGCTTCTCAAGCCATTGGCTACAAGGAACTGCTCCCCTTTTTTTCGGGTGAAAAAGACTTGGCTTCCTGCGTTGAGCTTTTGAAACAAAAAAGCAGAAATTACGCCAAAAGGCAGTTGACGTGGTTTAGAAGATACGAAGACGCACACACCATTTGGATGGATGAAACCACCGAGCCGGTTGAGGAAGCAATCGCTTACTGCAAAAAATATTCTTAGGAGGTGAAACGATGAAACCGAGAGAAATTTTAACCGGAATTTTCTTTTTCTTTGCATCTATATTTGCAATCGTTTATTTGATGATTCAGATGATTACCGGTCTTACTTCTGACGTTTCATACGAATACGCCTCTTATCAAACCTTTGAAAACGCGCTTGAAAAAACGTGTTATATCGTCCGCAGTGAAGAAATCCTCTATTCCAATACCAACGGTATCCTTTCCTACAATGTTTCCGAATCACAAAAAATCGGTATAGACCAACTGGTTGCAACCGTTTACTCTGATACGCAAGGCATTGACATTCAAAATCAAATTGACTCAATCGAATCCAAGCTTTTAATGTTGAAGCGTTCTTCCGTTGACACGGGTTATTTAACCTCTGATATTACAAAAATCGATTCGCGCATCAATTCTACTTTGGTCAAAGCCCTTGAATCGATTGAAAACAAAGACTTTTCTTTGGTTCAAAAATACAAGGAAGAGCTCTTAATCAATATGAATAAAAGAGAGCTGATTACCGCAGGTAAAGGCGATTTCAGCGGACAAATCGCAGACCTAACAACTTTAAAGGCTGAATTAACATCCTCTTTGCAGGACCCGATTTCCTCTATTTATGCAAAAAAATCGGGCTATTTTTCAACACTTGTAGATGGCTACGAAACAATCTTCAAGCCGGAAAACTTAGACACGATGACCATTTCGGACTTTGATGAAATGATCAAAGCAGAAAAAGTAACAAGCGATAGCTCCGCTATTGGAAAATTGATTACCGATTTTGACTGGCACACCCTCTGTGAAGTAACTGCCACCGAATCGGAAGATATGATTGTCGGACGCAAATATCCCGTAACGTTTCTCAATTCTTCCGACTTTAAATTAAATGCTATTCTTGAGCGAAAAATTACACATTCAGACTCCGACAGAGTCGTTCTTGTGCTTCGTATGGAAGACGTTCCTTCCGGTTTTGATTTTACAAGATGTCAAACTCTCAAAATCATTTTGGACTCAAAATCAGGAGTATCTTTCCCCTCGTCGGCGCTCAGAATGATTGACGGTAAACAGGGTGTTTACGTAATCGCAGGAAACGTAGTAAAATTTAAATACGTCGAAATCATTGACTCCTCGAATTCGAATTTTTTGAGCAAAACTCCTGATGAAAACACGGAAAACGCATCGGAGTATTTATCAAAATTTGACCGCGTTATAACCAAGGGAAAGGATCTTTATGTTGGAAAAATTCTCAACTGATTTTCAAATCAATTTAGATGAAGATCAAAAAAGAAATATTCGAAATTCAATTGAAGAAATTCGTTCGAACATTTCGATTGCCGAAAAAAAGAGCCCTTTCGGACAAAAGGTAAGACTGCTTTTGGCAACCAAAACCAGAACCCCCGATGAAATCAATTACGCCATTTCATTAGGTGTGGATTTGATTGGAGAAAACCGAGTCCAGGAATTGTGTGAAAAATATGATAAAATCAATCGGGATAAGGTTGAGCTCCACTTCATCGGTGCTCTGCAAACAAATAAAGTTAAATATATTATCGACAAAGTAGATATGATTCATTCCCTCGATCGAATCTCTCTGGCTAAAGAAATCGATCGACAAGCCGCAAAAATCGGTAAAGTAATGGACGTTCTCTGCGAAATCAATCTCGGCGAAGAAGAAACAAAATCAGGTGTAAAACTGTCGGAAGCAAAAGAATTTTTGATGGAAATATCCAAATTTCAAAATATTCGTGTGTGCGGTTTGATGGCAATACCCCCAATTTTAAACAATATTTCGACACAAAGAGAATATTTTGAAAAAATTATGGATTTATATCTTGACATATCGGCAAAAAAAATAGATAATATTAATATATTTGTACTTTCGATAGGTATGTCATCTGATTACGAACTTGCAATCGAGAACGGTTCAACAATGGTTCGCATCGGAACGGCTGCATTCGGCAAAAGAACAAAATAAATAAACATTTATATATTTGGAGGAAATATCATGGGATTCAAAGAAGCAATTAACAACTTTATCTACGGAAAGGAAGAAGATACCGCAGGTTACGACGTTGGCGAAGAAAGCTACGAAGAGTTCGAAACCATCAATGAATCTGTTGAGGCTGAAAACGATTACAGAGATGCCGGCAATATCAAGGTTTCCAGCGGCGCTTCCATCGAAATGGTAGTTGTTAAGCCCGAGAAAATTGAAACTGTTACCCAAATTGCAGACTATTTGGTAGATAGAAAGACCATTCTTCTCAACCTCGAAGAGACCAATAAGGATACCGCTCGCAGATTGATCGACTTCCTTAACGGTGTAGCTTACGCTATCAACGGCGACTTGAGAAAGGTTGCTACCAATACTTACGTGATCACCCCCAGCAACGTTGAGCTTTCCGGCGAAAAGATCACTTCTACCCAGGAAGCAGAAATTACCAAGGAATAATTCCGCTTGGAGGCTCTTATTAACTTGTTGGTGTCTATTGTCACCATTGTATTAGGTTTATTACAATTTATGCTTATGATTAGAGCCGTCTTATCTTGGTTTCCAATTGACGATACATCCGCACCGGTATTATTTGTGCATGTCGTAACAGAACCCATCATTTTACCGGTTCGACAAATATTGGAGAAGATCAGTTTCTTTTCAAGACTGCCGATTGATCTATCCCTGTTTGTAGCGTATTTTCTTTTAACAATCGTCATCATTCTATTACCGCAAGTGCATTTTTAGAGAGGAAAGGATTTGTTATGATTGCTCCACACGAGTTAAAAAACAAAACTTTTTCGAGAGCTGTTCGAGGTTACAACACCGTTGAAGTAGATCAGTATTTTGACTTTATGATTGAAAAATATACGGAAGCGTATAAAGCAGCCTTGGAATTTGAACAAAAATTCAGCCAGATTGAAGCAAAATACAAAGAATTGTCCGAAGAAGAAGAATCCATTCGTTCGGCGCTTTTAAAAGCTCAAAAGCTTGGCGAGGCAATTGTAAACAACGCTAAAAACGAAGCCTCTGAAAAAGAAGCAGAATTGATTGCACGTTGCGATGAGATTGTTGCCGAAGCAAAAGCTAAGGTAATGGCTGAAAAAGAAAATATTGCTTTTCTTCGCAAATCCGCCGCTGAATTTCAGCACAAACTTTACGACGAATATGTAAAGCACTTGGAAACGATTCGCAGCCTGAATCTTGATGAATTGGATTCTTCCAAAGAAGCGCAAGATGTAGATCAAGCATTCGAAGAAGCAAAAGAAGACGCAGTTAACGGTTCCCACATTTCTCTGATTACTGAAATCGATTCCGCATCTTCTCTTGACGAATCAATTAAATAAGTTTGAAAAGGCCGCAAAACAATGCGGCCTATTCGTTGTTTTATATGGTAACTTTATGATTGAAACTTTGATCATTATTTTGATCACAATCTTTGATCAACTTTCAAAACACTTTGTCAATCTTTATCTTAAAGATTCCGAAGCAGTACAATTTATACCAAAAATATTGTCTTTTCGCTACCACGAAAACAGAGGCGCAGCATGGGGAATGCTGGCAAATCACCGCTGGGTGTTTATGTTGATTTCAACCATTGCAATCGTCTTGATTATTGCCTACTTGTTTTTCACTCGAAAGAACAAGGATTCCATCCTTTTCCGAGTTTCATTGTGTTTCTTTGCAGGTGGTGGTATCGGAAATATGATCGACCGAGTTGTTATGGGATACGTAATTGACTTTTTACGGTTCGATTTTATTGACTTCCCTATTTTCAACGTTGCCGACAGTTTTATTACTATTGGTGCCGCTTTGATGATCTTAAATTTAATTGTCGATTTTATCTCGGAAAAACGAGGCAAGAAAAATGGATGATTCCCTTCAATCCTTTGAATTTCTTTGTGAAATTGATGGTGATCGTCTTGATCGCTTTGTTTCCGAAAAAACTGCAATTTCAAGATCAAGAGCTGTTCTTTTGATAGAAAACGGATCGGTCTTGGTCAACGGCAAACAAAAGAGCAAAAATTTCCGTCTATCCGTAAATGACGAGGTTTTTGTTGAAATGCCTCCAGCACAGGATATTGATGCTTTCCCCGAAGATATACCTTTGGATGTTGTTTATGAAGACGACGATTTGATCGTTGTAAATAAGCCGCAAGGCATGGTCGTTCATCCTGCGCCCGGCAACCAAAACGGAACACTGGTAAACGCACTTTTGTTTCACTGCAAAGGCTCACTTTCAGGCATCAACGGAAAACTGCGTCCGGGGATTGTACACAGAATTGATAAGGATACAAGCGGCTTGCTCATTGTTGCTAAAAACGATCAAGCCCACAATAAGTTGTCTGAAATGTTTAAGGATCATTCCTTTACAAGACAGTACCACGCAATTCTTTATAACGGCCCGAAAGAAGATAAAGGAACTGTTTCCCTTGCGATTGGCAGACATAAAACAGACCGCAAAAAGATGATGTTCTACCCAATGGGTTCACCAAATTCAAAGGATGCAATCACCCATTATTGTGTATTGGAACGTTTTCAAGATTTCTCTTATGTTGAATTAACCTTGGAAACAGGAAGAACCCACCAGATCCGCGTACATATGTTATCAATGGGTTGTCCTGTTTTAGCAGACCCCGTATATGCAGCAGGCAGAAAAAACTTTGGACTTACAGGTCAATGCTTACATGCCAAAAACATTGGGTTTAAACACCCGATCACCGGCAAAGAAATGTTCTTCGACTCTCCCCTCCCCGAACACTTTGAAAAAACCTTAGAAACACTAAAGAAACTAAAATAAACAAAAATAAACATTATGAAAAAGTTTGAACAATATATGATTGTTTCCGATATGGATGGAACTTTTTTTGGCGAAAAAGCAATGATCCTTGAAAACAATCTGAAGGCTATCCAATATTTCCGTGAAAACGGTGGCGTTTTTACTTTTGCCAGCGGCAGAGACTACAAGGTTTTATCTTATCAATACCCCGAACTGGTAAACGTAGTATCCTGCCCTGCAGTTTTGTGTAACGGTTCTTATTTATACGATTTCGAAAAGAAAGAAGTTACATCCGAAATGGGATTAGATCCCGACGAATTACTCTATGTACTCTCCGAAGTTGAAAAAACTGTACCGGAAGCCACGTACCGTATCAGTTGTGATCTTGGATTCCTGTGCCCCCCCGACAAAGCAATCCCCTTCCCCGCAAACAGAATTGACTTCTTTGAGAAAATCTTAACCAGAGATCACTTGGAAAATCACAGAGACATCATATGGCACAAACTGGTTTTCAGCGCAAACGGTATGAAGGGTGCTTCCGCCGACGGTCTTGCGAACGTTGAAGGCAATTTCATTCCCAAAGTAGCAAAAGCGCTTGAACAAATAGAGCTCAAGAACATAGAAACTACCACTTCTTCTTCTACTTTGCTTGAACTTATGCCCAAAGGCGCAACAAAAGGTCAAGCACTCAAGAAACTCAAATCACTATACCCTAACCGAACGGCAATTTGTGTAGGTGATTATTGCAACGACATTGATATGCTGGAAGCGGCAGATATAGCCGCCTGTCCCGAAAACGCGCTTGACGAAGTTAAGCGTATTTGTAAGATTCATCTCTGCCATCATCGTGACGGATGTATTGCAGATTTGATATATAAACTTGATTCCATTGTAAAAGAATAAATTTTGGAGGAACTTAATATGGAAAATCAAAAGAAGGTTGAACTTCAAAAAATCGCAACCAAAATTCGACTCGGAATTCTTGAAGAGATTTTCAGCGCATCTTCCGGTCACCCCGGTGGATCTCTTTCCATTGCTGATATTCTCTCCTACCTTTTCTTCGAAAAGATGAATGTTGATCCCGCTGATCCTAAAATGGCAGATCGCGACAGACTTGTACTTTCTAAGGGTCACACCGCACCTGCTCTTTATGCGGCACTTGCAAATCGCGGATATTTCAGCACCGATATGCTGAAAACTTTCAGAAACAAAGACAGCATTCTCCAGGGTCACCCCGATATGAAATACATCCCCGGCGTAGATATGTCCTCCGGTTCTTTGGGTCAAGGCATCTCTGCAGCTTGCGGTATGGCACTCAGTGCAAAACTCAGCAACAAAGATTACAAGGTTTATACCATCCTTGGTGACGGTGAATTGGAAGAAGGTCAGGTTTGGGAAGCTGCTATGTTTGCGGCACACTACGGACTTAAGAATCTTTGCGCTTTCATCGACTTTAACGGTCTGCAGATTGACGGTGACGTAACGAAAGTTATGAACCCCACTCCCATCGATGCAAAATTTGAAGCATTTGGCTGGAACGTTGTTGTAATCGACGGTCACGATCTCGAACAAATCGAAGAAGCCGTTGCAAAACTCGACACCACCGACAAACCTCTTGCAATTGTATGTAAGTGTATCAAGGGCAAGGGCGTATCCTTTATGGAAAACGAAGCAGGATGGCACGGCAACGCTCCCAACGCTGAACAGTACGAAACTGCAAAGGCAGAACTTGAGGCAGCTCTTGCCGCACTGAACTAAACGGAAAGGTAGGAATACACAATGAAACTTCAGAAGAAATATGAAATTGGCCAAAAATTGGCTACCAGAGAAGCTTACGGCGCAGCCCTTGCAGAGTTTGGCGCAGACGAAAACATCATCGTAATGGATGCTGACCTTTCCAAATCCACCAAAACTGCTGACTTCAAAAAAGTTTATCCCGAACGCTTTATCAACTGTGGTATTGCAGAAGCAAATATGATCAGCGTAGCAGCAGGTCTCGCTTCCACCGGTAAAACTGTTTTTGCCAGTTCTTTCGCAATGTTTGCTGCAGGAAGAGCATTCGAACAGGTTAGAAACTCCGTAGGTTACCCCCATTTGAACGTTAAAATCGGTGCAACCCATGCAGGTATTACCGTAGGTGAAGATGGTGCAACCCACCAGTGTAACGAGGACCTCGGTATCATGCGTACCATCCCCGGTCTTGTTGTTATCAACCCCGCAGACGCTGTAGAAGCAAGAGCCGCTGTGTATGCCGCTATTAACTACAACGGTCCTGTTTACCTTCGTTTCGGCAGACTCGCTGTTCCCGTAGTTTTCGATGAAGAAACCTACGATTTCGAAATCGGCAAAGGCGCTAAAATTCGTGACGGTAAGGATGTAACGATCGTTTCTACCGGTATCTGCACTGCAGAAGCAATCAAAGCTGCTGAAGAACTTGAAAAAGAAGGCATTTCTGCCGAAATCATCAACATTCATACCATCAAACCCATCGATACCGAGATTTTGAAAACCTCTGCTGCAAAAACCGGTTGCGTTGTTACCGCTGAAGAGCACAACATCATCGGTGGTCTTGGCAGTGCTGTTTGCGAAGTTCTTGCAGAAACCAATCCCGTACCCGTACTCAGAGTCGGTGTAAACGATTGCTTCGGTAAGTCCGGCAAAGCTGCGGAGCTGATTGACGTATTCGGTCTCTCCGCCAGATTTATCACTGCAAAAGCAAAAGAAGCTATCGCATTGAAGAAATAAGTATAAAAGCAAAAAAGAGCTTTCATTTTGAAAGCTCTTTTTTTATAAATAAATCGCTTTAAAATAGTCTAATTTTTCGAATATAATCAGCATAAGAAAGATTACAAAAGCAAAACTGTAAAACTGCTCACATTTGTCTTTGAATGCGTTGCAAGGCGCCTTTTTCCAGTCTGCTAACTTGCGCTTGACTGATTCCAATCGCATCTGCTACCTCCATTTGTGTTTTACCTTGAAAGTACCGTAAATTCAATATATTCTTCTCGCGATCCCCCAATTTTTTAACGGCTTCTTCCAATGCGATATTTTCAATCCATTTTTCATCATTACATTTATAGTCTCGAACTTGATCCATTAGATATATGGTATCACCATTATCAGAATAAATCGGATCGTACAGTGACACCGGATCAATAACGGCATCTAAAGCTTGAGATACCTCAATTTCCGTAACCGTTTGAATTTCTTCTCCGCGTTCAATGGATATTTCTTTTAATCGTTTATTTACTGCCTTATGAATTTCAGAAATCGTGGGTTCCCTACCAAGGATCAAAGTCATTTTTTCGCGTTCTGCCAAAGCTTTATACGCCAGATCTCTCATAGATCTACTGACGCGAATCATATTATTATCTCTTAAAAAACGCCTAATTTCTCCTATAATCATTGGAACAGCGTACGTGCTGAACCGCACATTTTGTTCTACGTCAAAATTATCAATCGCTTTGATTAACCCAATACATCCTACCTGGAATAAATCATCGGGACTATCGTGTCTTCTCGTGAATTTCTGTATTACACTCAAAACCAATTTCAAATTACCGCAAATCAATTCGTCCCTGGCTTTTTGATCTCCATCCTTTATTCTTATCAATAAAGTATTTTTTTCTTTCTCGGAAAGCACCCTTAAAGAAGAAGTATTTATCCCGGATAGTTCTACCTTCCCTAGCAAAAGATCACCTCCGCAAATATTATTTACAAATTCAGGCGTGATCATTCCGATAAGTAAAAAGAAGTCGCACAAGCGACTTCTTTTTGCGTTGTTATCTGCTCTTCATCTGGTTTTCAGCGTTCTCGATCAGCTTCTTAACCATCTGACCACCGATAGAACCTGCCTGCTTCGCCGTCAAATCGCCGTTATAACCCTGTTTGAGGTTAACGCCAACCTCGGAAGCAGCTTCCATCTTAAAACGATTCAAAGCTTCTTTAGCTTCAGGAACAAGAGACTTATTAGCCATGTTATTTACTCCTTGTTTGAGAAATTTGAGCCTAGGCTCTCACCCTTTGAAACATTTACAATTTCTTGGGCTCGATAATAGTATTTCAGAGATTTGATATTTTATAAAAGGAAATTCATGGAAATAATTATTGTATATTCAAAAGAAATATGCTATAATAAATCCAAGCAAAAACAGCCTTTAAAATTCAGGAGTAAATATATGCCTCAGAGATTATATAAAGACGAAGAAATCAAACTAATCATTTTATATTTGCTGAATGAACTTGACGATGAATTTGATTTTCAAACTCTTTCCGAAATTATTGTTTGGGATGGCTCAATCAGTTATTTTGTATTTTCCCAATGCTTCGACGAACTGATCGGCACCGGAGCAATCGAGAAGATCGAAAAAAACGAGAGTGTTGTCTATGCAATCAGCCAACTTGGAAAAGATTTTATTAAAGAAGCCAAGGATGCAATTTTAAAATTCGTAAAAGAACGTATCATGAGAAGTGCTACCCGACTTCTCGCTTTCAAGAAGGACGGTACCAACATTTCCTCGAAAATTGAACCGCAAAATAGCGGATATCAACTATCTTGTTCAATTTCAAATAAGAAATTCAACCTTCTGGAAGTTAATATGTATTTGGATAACCTGGAAGAAGCAGAACTGTTGCAGCAAAACTTTGAAAAACAGGCAGAACGCGTATACAGCAGCCTGCTTGCTCAATTAAGCGGTGATTCCAAATTCATTTTATCTTAACTTTCAAATCAAAACAGATCATTGTAAATGAAAAATCCCGAAGCAACTTTGCTTCGGGATTTTCTTTAAGCAATTTCATAATAGTAAAAATGATCTTCAATCTGCTCGGTATAATAGGTGAATTTTGCACCATATGAAGCCTTCTTTTCATATACGTATCCGTTTCCGCTTTCCGAGAGTTCAATAGATGGATCACCAAAGTAAATCGGAGAATCACCTGATGTGTAATAAATACCGTAATCAAAATTTTTACCGGGAATACACATATCAAAAGCACAGATCGAAAGATCCCCTCTTCGAATCCAGTCAACCAATTTTACACTGCTTTGATCAAACAAAGCGTTCAGTGGCTGAGAATCGCAGACAGAAATTGATTTATCCTTCATATTTTGCAAATAAATGCCCGTGATATTTTCTGTCCCCTGAATCGAGTAGTAATCATTTCTAGAAACCATAGCATCGTATTCAATGGATTCAAAATAGGATACACACTCCAAATACAATGACTTTTGCTCCATATACTGAGAAAAGGTTCGTGCATTTTCAGGAATTGTAGGCTCGATACTGCACGAAGTTAAAAATAAAATCGGTATCATTAAAACAACGAAAAATCTCTTCATCATGGTAATCTCCTTTTTAACTATTATATATTACTCAAAACACAAATTCAAGATATGAAACAAAAATGACGCAGGAAAATTCCTGCGTCATTTTAATTTAGACTTTAGATACCCTTCTTGGATCTTTCGATCTTTTCAATGGTAGTAAAGTTGTTCTTTGCAACGTGTCCGGGCAAAGGCATAATCTTTTCGTGAATTGCATCGATGATCCACTCAGCCTGCGGGAAGAACATGTGATCAAGCTCGAAGCAAGGTGTGATCCAGTTTCTGGAACCTACTACAGTTACAGGACCGTCGAGGTAATCAAATGCCATTTCGGTAATGTTGGAAGCCATATCTCTCATTACAGAGTTTCTTTCAACAGCGTCACCAACGATTACGCACTTACCGGTCTTCTTAACAGACTCGATAACCTTGGTGTAATCGAAAGGAGTGATGGAACGAGTATCGATAATTTCAGCAGAAAGACCGTATTTTTCTTCAAGGATCTTAGCAGCATCGAGAGCTCTGTAAAGAACAGCGCCGATGGTCAGAATGGTAACGTCCTTACCAACTTTCTTCACGTCGGGATCACCAATGGTAATCTCATATGCTTCTTCGGGAACGCCACCTTCGTGGAATTCTTCACCCTTGTCGTAAATTCTCTGAGATTCAAAGAAGATAACGGGGTCAGTGCCATTCAAAGCAGTTTCCATCAAGCCCTTAGCATCGTAAGGAGTGGAGGGGAATACAACCTTCAGACCGGGAATGTGAGCAGTCAAAGCGGTCCAATCCTGAGAGTGCTGTGCACCGTACTTGGAACCAACAGAAACTCTAAGGATGATAGGCATCTTGAGAATACCTGCACTCATAGACTGCCACTTAGCCATCTGGTTGAAAATTTCGTCGCCTGCACAACCGATAAAGTCAGCATACATCAACTCAACGATACAACGACCGCCGCACATTGCGTAACCAACAGCAGAACCAACGATAGCAGACTCAGAAATGGGAGAGTTAAACAATCTGTGATAAGGAACAGCTTCGGTCATCTTCTTGTATACACCGAAAGCTCCGCCCCAGTCACGGTTGTCTTCGCCGTAAGCAATCAAAGTGGGATCTTCGTAATACTTGTTGATGATCGGCTCAGCCAAACCATCGCGGATGTTATACATCTTCATCTTGGAAACAGGCTTGCCGTTTGCATCGGTAGCAGTACGGATCTTGCCACGGATTTCCTTAACTCTGGGGCACTCATCCTTAGGAACGAGCATTTCAGGTTCTCTGCCCTCTTCCATCGTGGGCTTGTGCAGGTTAGAGAACATCATACCGGAAATAGCATCGGGATTCTTATCCAAATCCATTCTGGGAGAAATTTCATCGTTGATTGCGAGCTTCATAATCTCGGTCATACGATTGGTGATTTCTTCGTGAATCTGAGCAAATTCTTCCTCTTTTGCGATGCCGCCTGCAATCAGCTTGTTCTTGAATGCAGGAATGGGATCTGCATCCTGCCAAGCCTTGATTTCTTCGGGAGTTCTGTAGGTGGAGGAGTCAGAGGGAGAGTGGCCGGATACACGGTAAGTAACAACGTCAAGCAATGCGGGACCCTTGCCCTGGAGCAGGATTTCCTTCTTTCTGGTAACTGCATCAATTACAGCCAAAGGATCGTAACCGTTTACGCGTTCAGCGTGCATCTGAGAGGGGTTGAAGCCTGCGCCAAGACGAGCAACCATATCAAAGCCCATGGTTTCGCCGCGGGTCTGACCGCCCATACCGTAATGGTTGTTGAATACGTTGAACAGGATAGGCATTCCCTCGCCCTTACCATCATCCCAAAGTTTGGTAATCTGGTCCATAGAAGCGAAGTTAAAGGACTCGAGAGCAGGTCCGCGACCGCAAGCACCGTCACCGAAGTTTGCTACAACGATACCCTTCTTGCGGTTGCATCTCTTGTAGAGCGCAGCACCGAGAGCAACGGGAGCTGCAGAACCAACGATAGCGTTGTTGGGCATGATACCGAAAGGAATAAAGAATGCGTGCATGGATCCGCCAAGACCACGGTTAAAACCGGTAGTTCTTGCGAATACTTCAGCAAGAGCGCCGTAGAGCAAGAAGTTGATAGCGAGTTCTTTGATGGTGCCTGCCTTCATGTGGTTCTCAACAACGTTAAGAACTGCACCGTCCAAAAACTCTTTCATTACTTCGTAGAGTTCTTTCTCATCGAGTTTTTCAATGGAAGAAAGGCCTTTTGCAAGAATTTCACCATGGCTTCTGTGAGAACCAAAGGTAAGGTCGTTGATGTCCAAGTTGTAAGCTTCACCAACAGCACTTGCTTCCTGACCGATAGAAAGGTGTGCAGGGCCGGGGTTGTTGTACTCAACACCGTTGTAGCTGCTCTTAACCTTTACATCGTTCAGCATGGTTTCGAACTCGCGAATGATTGCCATATCGCGATAGATTCTCATCATATCTGCTTTGGTGTAAATTTTCTTTTCCTCTTCGAGGGTCTTGTTGTACTGACATACGGGAATGTCGTTAAAATGGATGACGCCGGATTCAAAAGCTTTACCGGGATCGACAAATTGACTCTTAGGCATATTTCTATCTCCTTATAATTTTATATTAAAAAATAGCTTCACGAAGAACTTCGCCTACGGTAGGATGCGGGAATACGAATTTCTGAATTTCAGCAAGACGCATTTCTTTTCCAACCATCATAGCTGCACCGTAAACAATTTCAGATGCATAGGTACCGATCATATGGAAACCGAGAATCTTATTATGATCCTTGTCAACAACGATCTTCATGATACCCTTTCCGCCTTCATTCTCAGCGAGATATCTACCGCTGTAGCTGAGAGGAAGCGTACGGATTTCAACATTGTATCCCTTTGCTTTTGCAGATTCGGTAGTTTCGCCAACTGCAGCAACCTCGGGATTGGTATAAATAACAGAAGGAATGGAGTTGTAATCTACGCGATCCTTGCCACCAAGCATATTGGTAACGGCAACTTCACCTTCTCTATAAGCGGTGTGAGCAAGCATAACCTTTCCGTTTACGTCGCCTGCAGCCCATACACCGGGAACGTTGGTCTTGCAGAACTCATCGGTAACGATTGCGCCGCGCTCCATAATAACGCCGATTTCCTCAAGGCCAAGACCTGCGGTTCTTGCTCTGCGTCCAATGGAAACCAGAGCTTTATCTCCCGCAATTTCGTTAACCTTTCCATCAAGCTCATAGGTGATCTTGCCGTCTTTGATGGAAGTAACCTTTGCTCCAAGGATAAATTCAACACCGCGCTTTTCATACTC
This sequence comes from Eubacteriales bacterium, assembly GCA_045657125.1. Lineage (GTDB taxonomy): Bacteria > Bacillota > Clostridia > Oscillospirales > SIG627 > RGIG5579. The sequence goes on along the minus strand of JAZOSM010000185.1, from coordinate 9,601 downwards.
TTTTTTCAGCATCTCGGAAATTTCACGATCAGTAGGACCTGCAATGTGATCCATCATTTCGAGAACCACTACGCGGCTGCCGATGCTGTTGAAATAACTAACCATTTCAAGACCGATAACACCGCCGCCTACAACCAAAAGGGTTTCGGGAACTTCCTTCATATCAAGGATTTCGCGGTTAGTCAATGCAAAACCGTTCGCAAGAGAATCCTTCAAGCCATCGATGGGAGGAAGGGTTGCTTCAGAACCGGAGCAAATCAGAAGACGCTTGGTCTCAAGCTCCTTGTCACCTGCCTGAACCTTAAATCCGTCAGCAGTTTTGCCAAGAATCTTAGCAGTAGCAGTAACGACTTCAACGCCGGCTTTCTTCATTTTCATACCAACGCCGCCAACCAAAGTCTTTACAACCTTATCCTTGCGATCGATGATCTTAGCGTGATCAATGGAAGCGCCGGTGAATTCAACGCCGTATTCCTTGCAGTGCTTGGAATAGTCGTAAATCTTTGCAGAATAAAGCAAAGTCTTGGTAGGAATACAGCCTTCGTTCAAGCAAGTACCGCCAAGTGCTCTTTCTTCAACAACGCAGGTTTTCAAACCTTTTTCAGCAGCGCGCTCAGCAGCATTGTAACCGCCGGGACCGCCACCAATAACAATCAGATCAAACATATTAATGCCTCCTTATTTTGCAAGAAGAATATCGAAATTCTCCAGATTTGCACACAGATCCTTCAGGAACTTTGCTGCAGGAGCACCGTCGAGAGCTCTATGATCAAAGGTCAAGGAAAGACCCATAGCAGGATAAGTTACGTCACCGGCAGGAGTTTTCTTGATGCGGTTTACAATGGTACAAACGCCGAGAATACCGGTCTGAGGAGGATTGATAACAGGAGTGAAGCTTTCAATACCGAGAGGACCGAGGTTGGTTACGGTAAAGCTTGCGCCGGAAAGCTTATCGGGGCTGATCTTGCCGCCCTGTGCTTCGCTGATCAGCGCTTTGGACTGAGTTGCGAGCTGATTGAGGGACAACGTCTCTGCCAAAGGAAGCGTAGGTACCAAAAGTCCTCTTTCGGTATCAACTGCAATACCGAGATTTACGTGCTTAAAGAATCTCATCTTATCATCAAGATAATGTGCGTTCAGATCCTTGTGTGCGGGAAGCGTTTTAGCAACAGCGTAAAGAACAATATCATTCAATGTAATATTGGTCAAGCCCATTGCTTCAGCACCGGACTTCAGGGAAGCGCGGAATGCCATAATCTTGGTAGCGTCGAAGGACGCGTTGAGAGTAAGCTGAGCAGAATTGGACAAAGAGGCGTGCATAGACTTTGCAATAACCTTTCTAACGTTAGAAAGCTTAACCTCTTCATAATCACCTGCATCAAGAGTAACGGGTGCACAAGTCTCAGCAGGAGCAGCAGCGGTCTCTGCAACAGCGCCTTTAATCAAGCCCTGATCAAGAGCCAGCTGAACGTCTCTTTCAATAATTCTTCCCTCGGGACCGGTAGGAACAACCTTGGAAAGATCAACGTCAGTCTTATCTGCAAGCATTCTTGCACGGGGAGAAATCTTTTCTCCACCTGCTTCAGCAGATGCTACAGCTACAGCAGCGGGAGCAGCCTTTACTTCTTCTTTTGCCTCGGGAGCAGGAGCAGCTTCAACGGCTGCAACTTCTTCCTTCGGAGCAAACTGAGAAAAGTCTTCCCCTTCGTTACCGATTACACATACGTTTTCCAAGCAAGGAACATCCTCGCCCTCTTCCTTAAAAATCGCAAGAAGAGTTCCCTCTACTTTTGCTTCTTCATCAAAGGAAGATTTGTCTGTTTCGTAGGAAAAAAGAACGTCACCGACATTTACCTTATCTCCTACTTTTTTGCTCCAGGATGTGATGACGCAGCTCTCTACGCTCTGACCCTGTCGCGGCATAATAATTGCGGTTGCCATAACAACACCTCCAAAAAATAATCTTTTTATTTAGCTATAATTACTTGAATCCCCTGCGCTTTGCACGCTTCCATCATATCAGCGGAAAGCGGTTCATCCGTAATAATTTTCTGCACGTTTTCAATTCCACAGAACGTATACGGCAGACTCTTATCAATTTTAGATGAGTGGATCATCATAATTACACAGCCTGCTTTTTTAACAATGGCACTTTTGAGTTCACTCTCATTATAGTTACCACTGGTAAAGCCATTTTTTAACGAGAATCCGGACGGAGAAATAAAGGCGACGTCAATATTTACCTTATTGATATACTCAACTGCCTGCATTCCGGACAAGGATAGGTTGTCGCGACTCAAAAGTCCGCCAACCAAATTCACCATAATGTTTTCTTGCTTGACCAACTCCAAAGCAAGGTTGGGATCGGTGGTATTCACCGTCAAGCGGGTTTTCGGCATCAAATGAGCCATTTGCATAACGGTAGAACCCGAATCAAAGAAAATGCTTCTGCCCGTTTCAATATAAGCGGAAGCGGCGCTGGCGATTTTTTGTTTAGAGAGGGTATTTTCCCCGCTTCTCGTTATGATGTTTTCTTCCATCGAAGTTGTGATGTACTTCATAGAGCGCGCACCGCCGCGTACCTTAATAACATCACCTTGACGTTCAAAAAACTCTATATCGCGTCTCAAGGTCATGCTGGAAACATCGGGGAAACGTTCTTCCAATTCTTTTAAGGAAGTAAAGGGCTTCGAAATTAAGATCTCTCTGACAAGAACTTTTCTCGGATAATTCATCTTGCTTCCTTTCAGTTTTAGTAAAATGTTAATTTTAACATCTCTTGTTACAATATAACACTTTTTGTACTTTTTGTCAATGAAAAATATCGCTGTTTGTGATCTTTTTTTGCATATCAAACGCAAAATTTCTAATAATATTTTTGTCGGCATCGACCGATAGAACAACTGAAAAGGAATTGACTATGGCAAACCTCACGACAAAAGAACTTTCGGCTATCGAAGATAGTTTGAAATGCGAAGAAAACTTAATTTGCAAATGCAAAATGTACGCGGCAAACTGTCAAGATGCGGAACTGAAAAACAAGTTTGATGAAATCGCGCTCAAGCATGTTCAGCACTACAACAAACTCTACGCCCTGTTAAGTTAAGGAGGAAAAATGAATCCTAATTGTTTCGACGACCAAGCAAAATTGGGCGATGCCCTTTCCTCACAAAAATTCATTAGTGACAGCTATAACACCAATGCAAACGAAGCATCCGAGCTCGTCGTAAAAAACACTATGATGAGTTTGCTCTCTGAAGAACACGAAATACAGCACGATTTGTTCAAACAGATGCAAAAGCGCGGCTGGTACCAAACCGAAGCGGCACCTCAACAGAAAGTTGATGATGCAAAAAACAAGTTCAACACCTGCTGCTGAACAAAAAAATGGCACGATAATCGTGCCATTTTTTAATAAAAACGAATATTCGGGTTCATCTCGGCGGGAGTCTTCCAGTCGATTCCGAACTTTTCTTTTAAAATTGTTTGTTTCGCATTCCAATACATCTGACAAAAAGGCTGGTCAGCAGACGAATTGTTTCGAAGAAAATCATCAACAAACTGCTCGGTCTCAAAACGAACTTTCAAGAATTCTTCAGTTGATTCGATCGGGTCAACGAGAATCTGACCGTCTGCTTCTTGACAGGCGTCTTCTTTAATTTTTTCGACAAGATCAGCTCCGATTTTTTCCTCAAGCAAGGAAACATCCTCAACGAGTTCTTTGCCAAATCTTCTCTCATAATAAAAGGCGTTTGAAAGAGCTTCAGATGCCTTTTTCGGATCGAAAAAAAATGAAGCGGAGTCCTTATAACACAAAACAGCTTCGGGTAAATATCCACCGTAAGCATACCCATCGCCAAAGGAAGCGAAGGTTTCGGCAAGCATGGTATCGTCGGACATAAAATCTTTGATAAATCTCAGCCCGCCGCGCGCCGCTTCAAGTTTGGGAAAAGCTTTCCAGGGTTTCTTGAGAAGCGAACAAATACGGGTATAAAGCAGAACAAGACCCAAATAATCGGTTGCAGTGTCTACGGTCAAGTTTTCCATAAATGCCGTCATGGCGACACTCAAAGCCTCCTCGCAGCGAATCTGCGCCGCCTCATAATCATTATTTTCAAGCAAAGATAAAATTGTCTGGATATCCATAATCAGCAGAACAAACCTCCGTTCATTCCAAAAATTTGTCCGGTCATCGACGTAGATGGATGATTGGCAAGGTACAAAGCCAGTGACGCAACCTCGGAAGGATCGGTAAAATGACCCGCAGGAATCTCATCCATCAACGCAATCTTATCTTCCTCGGAAAAACGAGACATCATAGCAGTATCAACAACACCGGGAGAAATACAATTTACAGAAATTCCGCTTGGAGCAAGTTCTTTAGCCAAAGCCTTGGTAAATGCATTTAAAGCACCCTTGGCAGATGAATACAAAACCTCGCATGAAGCACCCGTTTCGCCCCAAATTGAACCGATATTGATAATCGACCCCGATTGAGAAGAAATCATTGACGGAATTAAAGCTTGCGTCAAGAAGAAAACTGACTCGAAATTTACGGAAAACAAACGGCGAAAATCATTTTGGGTCACGTCCTGAAACAAACCGTAATGAGAAATTCCCGCATTGTTCACCAAAACGTCCACGGAGCCGCATTCACCGGAAAATCTCTCAGCAAATTGCAAAACTTCTTCCGTGTTTTCCAAATTAAGCGAAAAAGCGTTTGCGCCCGTGGCTTTGGAAATTTCGGAAGCGCTTTCAACGGATTTATGGTACGTGAAAGAAACACGGTATCCCGCCTCTGCAAAAACCGAAACAAGCGCTTTACCGATTCCACCGGTACCGCCGGTGATCAAAACGTGTTTAGGCATCAAAATTCTCCTTTGAAAGGATGCTGCACAACTTATCACATCGTGTAGACAGAACTTCAACAAAACCAAGTAAATCCGTTGCCGAATTTGAATCACAAAGAGTTTCAGAACAAGCTTGTTCGGGAACAGATGTGTCGGTTGTCAGTACTGAAGCTTCTTCCTGCTTAAATATGCTGGAAAGCACCCCAGACAAACGATCAAACTTTTCCGCCTTTTCACGAAGAATTTCTGCTTCTCCCACGCGTTTTTTCATATCCTGAAATTTTTCGCACTCCGTTTCTCTTTCTTCGCGAATCGCAACCGCACAGTCAAAAATTCGCTGCTTATCAGCCGAGATTTCATTTGCAAGCTCGGAAATGGATTTCAAAAGCTCCTTTGATTCATTCAAAGCCTGCTTCAAACGTTCAACCTCGGTTACATCGCGGACAAAGTTTTCCTTTTCACGTTTAAGCTCTGCTTTTTGTCTGTCCAGCTCAGAATTCAACTCGAACATTTTCGAATCAATTTGCTTATTTTGCTTAGTAATAAAATTGAAAACGTCTTCTCTGCTAAAACCAAACATCGATGTTCTGAAAATAGGTTTCATAGTTTCCTCCGATAGTTTCAATAAATGAAATCATTGTTTTACATTATAACACATAAATTGACAATTGTTAATCCTTTTTTGTAAAAATTCAAAAAACTATACAACTAGCACAAAATAAATAGAAATTCTCATTTTTTTAAAAGAATTATTTACTTTCTTTAGTTTCGTGTTACAATGAAAGTAGGCAAAATCAATGATTTTGTCAATAGAATTACAGGTTGAAATTCGACCGAAAACTAAGGAGAAAATCTCATGAGCTACACACTGTATGCAGGTTATGCAAAAGAAAAAGTCACTCCTCCAATGGGCCTCAACGTTCCCGGATATTTCAGCAAAAGATATTCCGACGGAATCATCACCGATCTCTACGTTCATGCAACCGCAATTTCCGATGGTGAAAACAAAGCTATTTTCTTCAGCTGCGACGCAATCGGTATGTCTCCCGATGCTTATAAAATTCTCCGTGAAAAAATCGCGGAACGCTGCAACATTGATCAAAATTCCATTTACATTCATTGCACGCATTCTCATACCGCTTTCAGAATTACCGTTCCCGGCAAAGAAAATGATGCAAATGATATTTTCTTACATAGACTGTATCAGCAAATCACTGATGCGGCACAATTTGCCTTTGAAGATCTGAAACCCGTATCCGCTGTTAAAACCGCAAAAGGAGAGGTCAAAGGTGTTGGCTTTATCCGCCGTTACAGAATGAAAGACGGCACCTGCAAAACCAATCCCGGCATCGGCAATCCCGATATTTTGGATTTCGACGGTGTTCAGGATGAATCTCTGCAAATCGTTCGTCTGATCCGCGAGGATGCAAAAGAAATCCTTCTTGTAAACTTCGGAACCCACCCCGACGTAATCGGTGGAACCAAATACTGCGCAGACTGGCCCGGATACGTAATGGAAAACTTGATCGGCGCTTTCGACGGCAACATCGAGGTACTGTATCTGAACGGCTGTCAAGGTGACTCGAACCATCACAACTGCTTCCTGCCCAAAGGTTCTCCCCGTAAAGGTGTACCGCTTGCTCAAAGAATGGCTAGAAAAATCAGCGGCGAAGTTCTTAAGATTTATGATAACGCACAAGACGTACCTTATAATAAGATCACCTTCTCCAACAAAATCGTTGAAGTTGGCTTAAACCCCCACGATCCCGCGGACGAAGCAGAAGCTAAAGAAATTCACAAACTCTATCACGAAATTCAAACCTCTGCCGACCCCGTGTTCAAGCAGTTCAAACTTAACGTACCCGAAGCATTGAGAATCGTTCGTAACATGAACCGCAAAGATCCTACCTTCAAGCTTCAGGTTTCTGCAGTACAGCTCGGAAACGTTGCTTTCATCGGTTTACCCGGCGAGCCCTTTGTTGACATCGGTCGTCAAATCAAAGAACGCAGCAAAATGGATATGACCATTTGCACTTGTGTTACCAACGGTGGTTGCGGCTACTTCCCCACCGCTGCTGCTTTTGCTGAAAAAGGTTACGAAAGATCCACTTCTCCTTTTGCACACAACGTTGCAGAACTTCTTGTAAACGGCGCTTTGGATCTGATTGAAGAAATGGAAGTTATTGTTCCCGAAACTACGGAAGCATAAGCTTAGAAGGAGAAATATGGCTGAACAATTATATGCTGGCTTTGCCAAAACAAAATTAAATCCTCCGATGGGAATTAACATCCCCGGATACTTTAAAAGACGTTGGTCAGACGGCTTCATCACCGACCTCTATCTCCACGCGACCGCATTCCAATGCGGTGAAAAACGCGCAATTATGTTTAGCAGCGATGCAATCGGCATTTTTGAAACTGCTTACAAGGTGATTCGTGAAAAAATTGCAGAACGTGTAAATATTGACGTTAATTCTATTTACATCTGCTGCACACATTCTCACACTTCATACAGAATTACAAATCCCGGCGCAAATGATATGAGCGACGATGCAATTTTTATGCGTCGAGTACATTTGGCTTTTGCAGATCTGGCACAATTTGCCTTTGAAGATCTCAAGCCTGTTGAAGACGTTAAAATTGCTCGCGGAATTGCAAAAGACGTTGGCTTTATCCGTCGTTACAGAATGAAAGACGGCACCTGCAAAACCAACCCCGCCACGGGAAATCCCGATTTGGTTGCTTGGGACGGTGTACAGGATGAATCCTTGCAGCTCGTTCGCGTAATTCGCGAAAATGCAAGCGAAATTCTTTTTGTTAACTTTGGTACCCACCCCGACGTAATCGGTGGCACGAAATACTGTGCTGACTGGCCCGGATTTACCCGTGACTATTTGATCGGAGCTTTGGGCGGTGATGCAAACGTAATGATGCTGATCGGACCTCAAGGCGATTCCAATCACGTAAACCGTTTCCTACCCAAAGGTGTAGCCCTGCAAAAGTTGGATCGCTCCAGACAAATGGGTAGAATTCTTGCTGGCGAAACTCTGAAAATTTATGATGATGCCGTAAGTGTTCCACACGGATCCATTCATTTTGACAACAAAGTAGTCGAAATCGGCACCAACCCCTTCGATCCTGCTGACATCCCCGAAGCAAAGGAAATTCACGCCATTTACGCAAAGTGCTTGGATTCTTCCAACCCCGAATTCAAGAAATTTAAGTTGAACGTTCCCGAAGCTTTGAGAATCGTACGACTTTTGGACGGTCCCAAATCATTCTTTTTGCAGGTATCTGCTTTGCAAATCGGCAACGTTGCTTTCATTGGCTTCCCCGGTGAGCCCTTTACCGAAATCGGTTTAAAGGTGAAAGAAGCAAGCAAAATGGATATGACTGTTTGCACCTGTATCACCAATAGCGGTCAGGGTTACTTCCCCACCGCCGCAGCTTTCGCTGAAAAAGGATACGAAAGATCCACTTCTCCTTTTGCTCACGACGTTGCACAAAAGTTAATAGACGCGGCTCTTGAATTAATTGACGGAATGGAAATGAATTCTCCCGAGGAAGTTGCCGAATAAATATTTTAAGAGGTTTCAAGATGGAAGATCAGCTTTATACAGGTTTTGCTAAAACGGAAATCCGACCTCCTATGGGAATTGAAATTCCCGGCTATTTCAACAAACGTTACGCCAGTGGTTTTCAAAGTAAACTCTATTTGCTTGCTACCGCTTTTCAGTGTGGTGAAAACAAGGCGATCATTTTTACCATTGATGCGGTAAGTATGTTTGAAAACGCTTATAAGGCAATTCGTGATAAAATCGCAACGAGTGTCGACGTTTCTCCTGATTCCATTTACATTTGTTGTACACATTCTCATACTGCATTCAGAATTACAAACCCCGGTTCAAACGATACAAGTGATACCGCAATCTTTATGAGAAGATTGCAACAGGAATTTGCCGATCTGGCAAAATTTGCCTTTGAGGATCTTAAGCCTGTTTTTGATGTAAAAATTGCAAAAGGTGATGCACAAGGAGTCGGCTTCATTCGTCGTTACAGAATGAAAGACGGCACTTGCAAAACCAACCCCTCATACGGAAACCCCGACATTGATCACTTTGAAGGTACACAGGACAATTCCCTACAGCTTGTAAGAATTATCCGAGAAAATGCCGATGAAATTCTGTTTTTGAACTTTGGAACCCATGCTGATGTAATCGGAGGAACTCTGTTCTGCGCTGACTGGCCCGGCTATGTAAGAGACTATGTCAACGGAGCTTTGGGCGGCGAAAAGAATGTAATGATGCTTGTGGGAGCGCAGGGTGATTCAAACCACCGAAACAGCTTTCTACCAAAAGGAACACCTACCAAGGGAATTCCTCATTCACAAAAAATGGCACGCATCCTCGCAGGTGAAACCTTAAAAATCTATGATGACGCCGTAAGCGTTCCTCACGGTTCCATTGCATTTGCAAACAAAATCGTCGAAGTCGGAATCAACCCTTATGATCCCGAGGACGTACCTGAAGCAAGAGAAATTCACGCATTGTACGCCAAATGCAAGGATTCCAAAAATCCGGAATTTAAAAAATTCAAAATGTCACTTCCAAATGCACTGCGCATTATGAAACTTGTAAACGGCCCCCAAGCATTTTTCTTGCAAGTTTCCGGATTGAGAATCGGCGGTATTGCATTCATCGGTTTTCAGGGTGAACCTTTCACCGAAATCGGTCTGAAAGTAAAAGAACAGA
>JAZOSM010000184.1:0-2502 GCA_045657125.1 Eubacteriales bacterium | reverse complement strand
CAAAGCTTGCCGAGGAAATCCATAAAAAAGCCACAGGCGGAGAAGATTTTTGGAAGCTTTTGGAAACCTACGGAAAAGATGAAAAAATGCCGGACTATCCCGATGGCTATTATTTCACCAAGGGCCAGGCAGAGGACGTTCTCTATGAAGCCACCGCCGCCCTGAAAGAAAACGAAATCAGCAAGCCCGTCCAAGGAGAAACCGGGCTGTATATCATTCGCCGCATGGAAATGAAAGAGCTTCGCATGAAAGAAAATCGGGAAACCACCCTTTACGGCTACACCGATACCTTGGGAAATTGGAATGCCGGTGCATACGACAATGAATTCCAAGAGCTCTACAAATCCCGCGCAGAAAAAATCAAGGTAGTCTACAGCGACTATTGGAACGAAGTTTCCACCAAAACCGTATATTAAAAAGCCAAGGGCGCCCTCCTCACGGAAGGCGCCCTTTCCATTGTGAAAAATCAGTCACAATCCCGAAGTCTGCTTATCTTTCAAAGGACTTTAAAACACACCGAGCATTTTCAATATTAAGGTTGCCGCAAAAAGGGTGAACCCCGAAACAAGCGTGGACCACACCACAAGCTGTCCCGCCAGCGCGGCATCCGCATCCATCTCCTGCGCCATGGGAACACTGGAAACTGCAACAGGAGTCACGTATGCCGCAAGAAAGGCGGCAAAATGCGCCCCATTATACTTTCCCAAAGCATAGGCAACAAAAAGGGCGATAAAGGGAATCAAAAAACTGCGGGCAAAAACCGTCCACAAAATCTGTTTTTTTAAGGTGGGAACGGCAGAAAATTCAAACTGCGCGCCCAGCGTAATCAAAGACAAAGGTGTCGCCACGGCAGAAAGAGACGTCAGCACCGAGTAAATCGGCTTTAGATCCGTCAGGCGAAAAGCCACATCGCATCGCACGAAAACACCGCGGATTACAAGCACCACACCACCCAGCGCGATCGCTTGAATCAGAGGATTCTTCACAATCCCCAAAAGCAGCCCGATCGGATCTGTTTTTCGAGCATCTTTTCTCCGGTAGATGGAAAGCGCCACCACGGACAAAACATTCAGAAGCGGTACAAAAAAAGCCGATAGCACCGTTGCTACCGCGCCGCCCTCCTCGCCAAACAAAGAACTTGCCAAAGGGATTCCCACCAGCGCATAATTGGAACGAAAAATCCCCTGCAAAATCGGACCTCTTTGGCGGCGATCCTTCGTAATCAAGCCTGTCAGGGGAATTCCTGCGAAAAATACGCAGGTCGTGAATATCAAAACGTAAAAAATATAACCGAATGAACCGTCTCCAAAACTCTGGATCTTATAAACATTTAAAAACAACATCACCGGCAGAAACACCCGAAAAACCAATCGGTTCATCACACCCGTTGCCGATGTAGGCAAAATACCGCTTCTGCGCAAAAAATAACCGATGCATACCATCAAAACAATGGGCAGCACCGCGTTAACACTAAAAATCAAATCTCCCATGCACTCATACCACCTTGCCTTTTTCTCCTTGCCGCCATTCTACCACAAACTCCAAAAAATCGCAACTCCTCCCTCGAACATCGCAATTGCCTTGCAATTCAAACCGTGAGATTTCTCTGTAGGCTATCTTCCTTTAATAAAAATAAAACAGCAAGCGCAGTAGCGATAAGCCTGCCTTGGGATAAAAGAGAAAACTCCTCGAAGGATAAAACCTCCAAGGAGTCCTGGGGTACCGAGCATACTTTTACAAATGGTATGGTAGATTAGTCTTTTTTGAAAGGCAATTCAAAATCAGTTTTTCCGCCTAAAATAGCTGCCATTGTTCCAATTGCAGCTATTGCAATAGTGCCATATACAGCAAGATTAGACCATTTAAACTTTTTACCTTCCGAGTCTTTGGCTGACGCCATTTGAGCAACTTCTTTCATTTGTTCGATATAATACTTTCGTTCTTCAAAAGAAAGGTTGTCGTTATCTAAACACTTTTCAAGCGCAGTTTGAACTCTATTATAAAGAGCATAGCATTGGTTAGCACTTTCTTTATCATCTTCAAAAGATTTGTCAATTACGCTTTTTATATCTTTAAGTGCATCCATTGTGGATTTAGAAAAATCCGGAAATTGCTCTAAAGCTTTTTTCGCAACTTCAGGGTCCATATCTTGAATAAGCGATGCAAAAGACATAACATTATCTTTCGATAAATGTCTAAAATCTGGAATGTTTAATTTTTCAAGCACTTGCGCTTCCGTAAGTTGTTTAGCCATGATAATTACTCCCTTTGTAATTTATATGTTTATTATATCGCAAATTGTTCTTTATTGCAATAAAATAAAAAAGGGTGTTCATAATTTTCTCATTATGAACACTCAATTGGCGGAGACGGTGAGATTTACCCTCCGGGCATAAACTTCGAATCTCCTCCATTTATCCATAAAACAAATAAGCCGTGCAAAGCACGACTTTTTGTTTGGCGGAGACGGTGAGATTTACCCTCCGGGCATAAACTTCGAAT
>JAZOSM010000183.1:0-13772 GCA_045657125.1 Eubacteriales bacterium | reverse complement strand
GTCAGAAACTTCCTTTGCGCCTGCTTCGATCATTACGACCTTCTTCTCACTGGCGGCAACGGTAAGCTCGAGCGTGCTCTTTTCTCTCTCTGCAAGAGTGGGGTTGATTACGATCTTTCCGTCAACCATACCCACGAAAGCACCGCCGATAGGTCCGTTCCAGGGAATATCGGAAATGGACAGGGCGATGGATGCGCCGATCATAGCGGCGATCTCAGGAGAGTTGTCCTGATCTACGGCAAGGGTCAAAAGGGAAATGCAAACGTCATTTCTCAGATCCTTGGGAAAGAGGGGGCGGATGGGTCTGTCGATCACGCGGCTGGTCAGAATCGCTTTGGTAGAAGGTCTGCCTTCACGTCTGTTAAAGCTGCCGGGGATGCGGCCTACCGCATAAAGTCTTTCCTCGTAATCCACAGACAAGGGAAGAAAATCGATACCGTCTCTGGGTGCTGCACTTGCAGTGGCGTTTGCCAAAATGCAGGTGTCACCGTAGCGAACCAGACAGGAGCCGTTGGCAAGCTGGCTGATTTTGCCGGTTTCGATGATCAAAGGTCTGCCTGCGAACTCATATTTGAAGATTCTGTGATTTTCAAACATACTTCCGACCGATTACTTTCTCAGACCGAGCTTCTCGATGATAGCTCTGTAACGGTTGATGTCCTTCTTCTGAAGGTAGCCGAGCAGGTTTCTTCTGTGACCTACCATCTTCAACATACCTCTGCGGGAGTGGTGGTCCTTCTTGTTAACCTTGAGGTGCTCAGTGAGCGTGTTGATTCTTGAGGTCAGGATTGCGATCTGAACCTCGGGAGATCCGGTGTCTCCTTCTTTGATTGCGTAAGTGGTAATGATTTGCTGCTTTTCTTCTTTCAGCATGGTTTTCACCTCCATAAATTCTGATCCTGTAACCCGGCAAGGGCGAGGTGAACGGTCTGCGAAAAACAGACGTTTTTCCCCTATACTGCGTTACGGATTCGGTTTGTTTTTTGCCCTGCCTTACCACAGACGGAGCAAAGAAAATTTTACCATAGATAAAAGGAAAAAGCAAGTATTTTTTTGAGAAAAAAGAAGCGTCTTCTCTCTGAAAACGAAAAGTTTACGGTTTCGTCACTTTTTTCGCGGACGACGAGGTGAATTTTTTTGAGCAAAGGGATTTTTTTCTCTTTTTTCGGTGAAGAAAACGAAGCATCGTGCAAACGGCAACGGTGGTTCCTGCAAGGATCATTGTTCCTTTCAGCATGGTAAAGCCCGTAGAAATGCTGATGCTTTTTTGTTCCGAACAGGTTCCGTTGTTGCGGTTATAGGTGGAAAGAGAAAGTGTTGCCGTGGGACGCAGGACGATATTGTCCAGATAACGGCAGCAAGAACGAATCATGGGAAAAGTATTCATTGTACGTACTCCTTTTTTGTTTTTTTACTAGTATGCGGCAAATTTTAAAAAATATGTTGGTGTCTTTCTTCTTTCGACAATACATTCGTTTGGCGGATGGTACAATGAAAATCCGAAAAAACAAAGACAGGAAGTGAAGAAATGGAGAAGAATTTAAAAAACGAAGTGGTTGAAAAAGAAAATCAGGAAAGGAAAAACGTGACGGAAATATTTCTTGCCGCAGTGCGTTACGCCGTGTCGGGAACGCAGGCGGTATTGGAATCCTTTGGAACCGTCTGCCTTGACAAAGGAGAGGAGCAGGAGGGAAAAACGAAAAAAACGGTACTTGCCGCAGCGTTTTATTTGGGTGTTCTTCTGTTTTCCGCAATCGTCGGTTTCGCGCATTTCCCCTTGGATGTTTATCCTGCGGGCTTTGCTTTGCTTTCCGCACTGCGCCGCAGAGGAATTTCCGGAGGAAAACAAAATGCAGCGAGAACGTTTGAAACTGCGGTGATTCTGACGGCGTTTTCCGGTGTTTTGCTATCCTCGGCTTTTGTGGTTGAGAACGGATTTTTTTATCTTCTTGCTTATTTGATTTACTTTTTGATCCGTGCCGGAGTCAGCGGAGGAAAAATGGACGAGGGACGGTTGACGAGAGTAACGTCTTCTGCCATCGCTTCGGCAGGATTGGGACTGCTCCTTGCGGTGATGAAGGGATTTTCCATTCGTTCGGTGTTTTCCATGGTCAGCGCAGGAATCATTACGCCCGTATTCTCCTATTTGCTTTGCGGATTTTATATGGAGATCGGCGGTGCGCGGGAAAACGGTTTATCTGCCAAAAGACGGGTGTACGCGCAGGGCGCTTTTTTCACCCTGGTATACCTGTTTTTGTACTCCTTGCGGGAATTGGAGTTTGCGGGAGTTTCCGTATCGTTTGTCCTTTCCATTATTTTCGCATTGTCTTTTGCCAAAAGCCGCGGAGCTTTGTACGGCGCGGCGGCAGGAATGATCGGAGGAATGGCGCAGCTATCGTCTTCGGTGGCACCCGCCTTGGCGGTGGCAGGCTTTTTCTCGGGACTGTTTTTTGAATATTCCGCTTACGTGGCGATGATGATTTCTTTCTTGGCGGCGTGCGGGTACTGTATTTATACCGAAGGATTGCAACGGTTCGGATATTTTACAAGTGATTTTCTGTTTGCGCTTTTGATTTTCATTCCCTTACTGCATTTTCTTCCTTGGGAAAAGGAAAGGGAGAAAAGCAAGACGATGGAAATTGATTTGTTCCGCCGTGAGGGAGTGCAGGCGGCGCGGCAAAAGCTGCGAACCATGAGCGAAGCGTTTTCCTCTTTGTCGGAAGTGTTTTATACCGTGGGCGAAACCATCAAAAAGCCGAAGCTTTCCGACAGCAGCCGTTTGGTGTCGGAGTGCTGTGCACAGCTTTGTTCCAATTGCTCCCTGTCGGGTGTTTGTTGGGGAAAGGAACACGCCTCTGCAATTTCCGCTACCACCTGCGCTGCCGCAAAACTTCTGGCGGATGGAAAAATCAACTGCGAGGACTTTTCCGAGCCCTTTCGATCGGGATGCATTTCTCTGGACAAATTGGTGGAATTGATCAACCGCCGCTACGGGGAAATAAACGGAAGCTTTTTGAAAAACAACAAAACGAGACTTCTTGCGGGAGAATACAGCTCGGTTTCCCGACTTTTAAAGAGCACGGTGGGGGATTTGGACCGAGAATTGGAGCATAACCCCGCCTTGGAAAGCCTGGCGGAAAAAGCGCTGAAGTCATTGGGAGTCGAGTATAAAAGAGTGGTGGTTTTCGGAAACCGCGAGTTGAAAATCGACGTGTACGGCGTTTCGGTGGAAAAGGTCGGCCATTGCTCCGATAAAATATTGGAGGGCTTTGACGAAGCGTTTTCCTGCCGCTTTTCGGGACCTGATTTTATGATGCTGGACGACCGCGTGGTGATGCGTTTGCGGAGAAGTCGGATTTTCAGCCTTGAATGTGCAAAGTCGGGCTGCACGAAGCAGGGCGAAAGCGTCAGCGGAGACCACAGCGGATTTTTTGAAACGGAGCAAAACTATTTTTACACCTTGATCTGCGACGGAATGGGAAGCGGCAGAGAAGCGGCGTTTACCAGCCGTCTTGCGGCGATTTTTATTGAAAAGCTGATGCATTGTGCTACTCCGAAAAACGTGACGCTGGAAATGCTTAACGCCTTTTTAATGAGCAAAACCGACGAAACCTTTACCACCGTGGATCTTTTGGAGATCGATCTGTTTTCGGGAGAAGCGCATTTTATCAAGGCGGGTGCTGCCCCTGCTTACGTTTTGCGCGGGGAACGGCTTCATCGTATTGAGTCGCGGACGCCTCCTGCGGGAGTGCTGCGGAGTATGTGCGCGGAACAGACCTCGTTTCGCCTGTATCCGGGGGATTTCGTAATACTGTTGTCCGACGGCGTGGAGCAAGGCGGAACCGATGGAAATCTGTTTTCGCTGCTTTCTGAAAAAAGCTTTGGAAATGCGGCGCAGCTGTGTGATCGGATCTTTCAAATGGCACGAGAAAGGAACGGAGGGAGGGATGATTTGAGCGTTTCTGTGGTGCGAGTTATGAATAGCAAATGAATAAAATATTTACTCTTTTTAAAGAAACCCATTGACAAACCCTATCTTTTCGGGCATAATATGATCGGATAAAATTGAAAGGGGGAGAAGAATGAAACGAACGCATTGGTACGCTTTTGCGTTGATTTGTCTTTTGCTTTTGCCCCTTGTTTTCCTGTCCTGTGCCACGCCCGCGACGGAGCTTTTCGGACGGTGGGAGACGGAAGTGGTGGATGAGGAATTGGGAAGTCTTTCCATGGTTTACCACTTTACCGAGGAAGGAGAAATCTTTATTGAACAGAAACAGGGAGATACCATCCCGTTTTCTATCCCTTTCGGTACTTGGGTCGTCCGTGGGAATCGCGTCACCATTTGCAGCGACGGCGAGGAGAAAACTTTTACTTTTTCCGTTAACGGTCAGCAAATGATCCTGACCGGTGAGGATGAAAAAGAGCTTGTTTTTCATCGGATTTAATTGATAAAAACCTGTTTGAAAAGTGCTTTTTAAAGCCCCTTTTCCGTGTGATTCGGAGGAGGGGCTATGCTTTTGCACAAAACCCCATGGCACAAGATATTGTTTGTACCTTTTCGTAAAAACACAATATCTTGTGTTTTGTTCTTGACGAAACGGTATAGATGTGTTATACTTGCAGAGCAACAAAAGAAAGAGGAATCCAAATGAATGTTCAAGGCTTTCAAAAGCTGACGCTCCTCGATTTTCCCGGCCGCGTTGCCTGTACGGTTTTTACCGGCGGATGCAATTTGCGCTGTCCCTTTTGTCACAACGCTTCCTTGGTTTTACACCCGCGTGAGAGCGAAAACCGAGAGGCGGAAGTGCTTTCTTACCTTGCAGGGAGAAAGGGAATTTTGGAGGGGGTATGCATCACGGGAGGGGAACCTCTCCTGCAACCCGATTTGTCAGATTTTGTAAAAAAAGTAAAAGGGATGGGCTACGCGGTGAAACTGGATACCAACGGCTCTGATCCCAATGCCTTGGAGGCGCTTTTGCAGACGGGTCTCGTGGACTACGTGGCAATGGATATTAAGGGTGCCCCCGAGCGCTATGGCGTTGCCATTGGAAAGGATTTTCCCATGGAACGCTTTTTGAAATCGGCAGAAGTCATCCGAGCTTCAAAAATCCCCCACGAATTCCGCACCACGCTGGTGAAGGGGATTCACCGTGTACAGGATATGGAGTGCATCGGAAAATGGCTCGCCGGCGAAGAACGGTATTTTTTACAGGGCTTTGTCGATTCGGGAAATCTTTTGGGAGAAGGGTTTACGGCCTTTTCTTCCGAGGAAACTGCGGAATTCCTCAGAACAATTAAAATATATATTCCCTCGGCAAAGCTGAGAGGACAAGAAGAAGGAGTGTAAGTATGTATCAAGTAAAAAAACGTGACGGAAAAGTCATATCTTTTGAGATTTCAAAGATTTCCGATGCCATTCGTTTGGCGTTTGAAGCTTGCGAGAGAAATTTCAACGACAATATCATCGATTTCTTGGCATTGAAGGTTACTTCCGATTTCGAGCCGAAGGTAAAGAACGATCTGGTAGCCGTAGAAGACATTCAGGACAGTGTAGAAACCGTTCTGGTGCAGGCTGGTTACGCAGACGTAGCAAAGGCGTACATCCTTTACCGTCGTCAGAGAGAAAAACTCCGTAACATGAAATCTACCTTGGTGGACTACACCGAGATTGTAAACCAGTACGTGAAGAACCTTGACTGGCGTGTAAAGGAAAACTCCACCGTTACCTACTCCGTAGGCGGTTTGATTTTGAACAACTCCGGCGCCATCACCGCAAACTATTGGCTCAGCGAGATTTATGACGATGAAATCGGTCAGGCTCACAAGAATGCGGATATTCACCTGCACGACCTTTCCATGCTGACCGGTTACTGCGCAGGCTGGTCTCTCAAGCAGCTGATCGAGGAAGGTCTCGGCGGTGTACCCGGAAAGATTACCTCTGCTCCCGCAAAGCATCTTGCTACGCTTTGTAATCAGATGGTAAACTTCCTTGGTATTATGCAGAACGAGTGGGCAGGCGCACAGGCATTTTCTTCCTTCGACACCTATCTTGCTCCCTTCGTTAAGGCAGACAATCTGAGCTACGATGCTGTGAAGAAGTGCATCGAGTCCTTCATTTACGGTGTAAATACTCCCAGTCGTTGGGGTACTCAGGCACCTTTTTCCAACATTACCTTGGACTGGACCTGTCCCCCTGACCTTGCAGACGAGTACGTTATCGTAGGCGGCAAGCGTCTCGACTTCAAGTATGGCGATTGTAAGAGAGAAATGGATATGGTAAACCGCGCCTTCATCGAGACGATGATCGAGGGCGATGCCAACGGCAGAGGCTTCCAGTATCCCATCCCCACCTACTCTATCACCCGTGACTTTGACTGGTCCGAGACTGAGAACAACAAGCTTCTCTTTGAAATGACCTCCAAGTACGGTACTCCCTACTTCTCCAACTACGTAAACAGCGATATGGAGCCCTCAGACGTTCGTTCCATGTGCTGCCGTCTCCGTCTTGACCTGAGAGAATTGAGAAAGAAGTCCGGCGGTTACTTCGGCTCCGGTGAAAGCACCGGTTCCGTAGGTGTTGTTACCATCAATATGCCCCGTATTGCATATCTTGCTCAGAACGAGGAAGAATTCTACAAGAGACTGGATCACATGATGGACATCGCTGCTCGAAGCCTGAAGATCAAGCGTACCGTTATTACCAAGCTTTTGGACGAGGGTCTGTACCCCTACACCAAGAGATATCTGGGCACCTTTAACAACCACTTCTCCACCATCGGTTTGGTTGGTATGAACGAGGCCGGCTTGAATGCCAAGTGGCTGGGTAAGGATATGACCCATAAGGAAACCCAGAAGTTTACCAAGGAAGTTCTTGACCATATGCGTAACCGTCTTTCCGACTATCAGGAAAAGTACGGAGACCTCTACAACCTGGAGGCTACTCCCGCAGAGTCTACTTCTTTCCGTCTGGCAAAGCACGACCGCAAGAACTATCCCGATATCCGTTGCGCTTCCGATGCCGATACTCCTTACTATACCAACTCCTCTCACTTGCCCGTAGGCTACACCGACGATATCTTCACTGCACTGGATATTCAGGATGAACTGCAGACCCTTTACACCTCCGGTACCGTTTTCCACGCCTTTGTCGGCGAGAAACTGCCCGATTGGAAGGCTGCCGCATCCATCATCCGCAAGATTGCAGAGAACTATCGTTTGCCCTACTACACGTTGTCTCCTACCTACTCCGTATGCAAGGAGCACGGCTATATCGCAGGTGAACTTTACACCTGTCCCAAGTGTGGCAAGGAAACCGAGGTTTACAGCCGTATTACCGGTTACTACCGTCCCGTTAAGAACTGGAATGACGGTAAGAGCCAGGAGTATAAAGAGAGAAAGACCTACGACATTCTTAACTCCAAACTGACTCACAAAGGACCCGTGATGGAAGAAAAAGAGGATAAGGAAGAAAGCGGCGTATTCCTCGCAGACGGCGTATATCTCTTTGCTTCCGCGACCTGCCCCAACTGCAAGATTGCAACGCAGCTTTTGGATAAGGCAAACGTTTCCTTTACCAAGGTAATGGCGCAGGAGCACGTAGAATTGACCGAGGGTCTGGGCATTAAGCAGGCTCCCACTCTTGTAACCGTCAAGGGTGGCAAAACCGAGAAATTCGTTTCCGTTCCCGGCGTAAAGAAATTTATCCAGTCCGTTCAGTAAAAAATCAAGGGCGGGGCATTGCCCCGCCTATCTTTTTTCAAAAAAAGTAAGAGGTGCAAAACTATGTATGATATCGTAATCGTAGGCGCAGGACCCGCAGGTCTGACTGCCGCCATTTATGCCCGCAGAGCCAATAAAACCGTCCTCCTTTTGGATAAAGGAGCTTTCGGCGGACAAATTACCTTTTCTCCCAAGGTAGAAAATTACCCCGGCTTTGCCTCCTGTTCCGGCTCTGAGCTTGCTGATGCCTTCGTTGAGCAGGTTCTTGCCCAGGGTGCAGACGTAGAGGTGGAAAACGTAGTGGAAATCCGCGAACAAGACGGAAAGAAGCTGGTTATCACGGAGGAGGGCAGTGAATACGAGGCAGGCGCCGTAATTTTGGCTACCGGCGCTCGTCACCGCCATTTGGGACTTGAAAACGAGGAGAAGTTTATTGGAGAGGGCATCTCTTTTTGTGCTGTTTGTGACGGTGCTTTTTATCAGGATAAAACGGTTGCTTTGGTGGGCGGCGGAAATTCCGCTTTGCAGGAAGCAATTTTGCTTTCCGAGACCAGTAAGAAGGTTTACGTGATTCAAAACCTGGACTTTCTCACGGGCGAAAAGCGTCTGGAGGAGATTCTCCGCGCTCGCGAAAACGTGGAGATTATTACGGGAACCGTTGTTTCCGCCATTGCTGACGGAGATGCATTCCACTCCATTACGCTGAAAAAGACCGCCACGGGCGAGGAATCCGAGCTTGCTGTGGACGGAATGTTCGTTGCCATTGGCTTGGTTCCCGAAAACGACGCATTTGCGGGACTTGCGGATTTGGATCAGGTCGGCTATTTTGATTCTGCCGAGGATTGCCTGACCAAGACGGCAGGTGTTTTCGTAGCCGGTGACTGTCGCAAGAAGGGCGTTCGTCAGGTGACTACCGCTACCGCCGACGGAGCAACTGCCGCCGTAGCCGCTTGCCGCTGGCTGGACACTCTGTAAAAGCAGAGGCGCCGAGGGGCGGAAAGAAAAAACTTGACTTGCAAGTGAATTTGATGTATAATGAACTCTGCATAGTAAGGGGAGTTTTTTGCTCTCCTAAATATAAGGAGACGATTATGAAATGCTTCAAGAAGACGACGGCTTTCGTTTTGGCGGCATTGTTTGTTTTTTCTGCGTTTGCGGGCGGTGCTCTGAATCTTTTTGCGTTTGCGGAAGATGATTTTATTGAATCACCGATTTTGCCGATCACGCCTTCCGTTCCCGCTGAAAAACTTGGAATCGTTTATAAATTCGACGATGGAAAAATGACTGCATCGATAATTGATTTTACCGATGATCAGGCAGAGAGCGTCGTCATTCCTTCCGAGGTTATTGATAGCGGAAAAACCTACACGGTTACGGAGATTTCTTCTGCCGCATTCAGCGCTTCCGGTAATTTGACCGCTGTCGTGGTTCCCGAAACGGTAAAAACGATCGGTGTGTACGCTTTCGACGCTTGCGCCAAACTGCAAAACGTTTGGTTTGAAGGGGATAAAGCTGCTTTCGTGCAAATCCTTATTGCAGACGGTAACGAAGCTTTTATCAATGCTGAAATCCATTATGGCGCTTGTATGAAGAGCGAAGGTCCTGCCTTTGTCCATACCTACGACGGACACAGTGATTCGGACTGTAATGCTTGCGGAAAAGATCGTTCTCTTGCTGAGAATTTTATCGCAGGTGACGTGGACGGAAATGAAGAACTGGACTTGGACGATGCCATTTACCTTCTGTTCCATATGAATTTTCCCGCGCTGTACCCTGTGACGCAGGAGGTTGATTTTGACGCCTCCGGAGTCTTTGACATCGAAGACGTATTTTATCTGCTGTACCACATCAATTTCCCCGATCGCTATCCCATCGCTTGACGAAAAAGTAAGCGTTAAGCCTTTCGGCTGAAAAACAATCCCCTCATGGCAGGTTCTTATGAAATGGAACTGTACCGAGGGGATTTTTTTATTGAAAAAAATAAGAAAAAAGAGCTGTTTTGCTTATGTAAAAGCATATTTTAAAAGTGTGTGCTCCTTTGGTGAGGATCACCGCGACGAAAAAAGAGAAGAATTGTAAAAAAAAGAAAAAAAGACTTGTATTTTGATATAAAGTATACTATACTAGAGTAAGGGAAAGAGTATGTCTTTCCCTATGTTCACGTATATGTGAATGCATTTTTTCATAGAATAGTAGAGTTGGGAGCAATCATGACAGAAAAACGGAGTCCGAATAAGTCAGCAGGATCAGGAAAATTTAAAACCAGAGAGATTCGTCGAAAGGAAAAATTAACCAAAATTGTGTTGATTTCCCTTTCGGTTGTTGCGGTTTTGTCATTGGTGGGTGTAATCGGCTATAACTGGGTCGTAGATCACTACATTGACAAGATCAATATCGTTACCCAGGAGACGGAGCTTGTTTATCAGACGGAGCTTATCGTTGATACTGCCGCCGCTACGGGCGAGGAGAACGTAACCGAGGTAATCGAGGAGCTGGAGCACAACGGCGAATTGAACGCGGATAATATTCCCTTGATCTGTAACACCAAGTATGTGACGAACATCTTGCTTTTGGCGGTAGACAGCCGCGGATCGACGACTGCAGGCAGAAGTGATACCATGATTTTGCTGTCTGTTAACTCAAAGACCAATAAGGTTGTTCTCTGCTCCTTCATGCGTGATATTTTGGCAAAATACCCCAAGACTCCCAAGAGCCCCGTTGCAGGAAAGTACGACAGATTGAACCATGCACACGCTTACGGCGGTCCCGAGCTTACCATGGCGGTTCTGAAGGAAACCTTTAACATCGAGGTAAATCATTACGTTAAGGTAAACTTCGCCGCATTTGCGGAAATTGTAGATGCAATGGGCGGCTTGGATATGGAACTTACCGCTGCTGAGGCGAAAACCATCAACAGAATTCTGAATGCGACCATGACCGTAGACAAGAACGTAAACAAGCTGTTGAAGGTTACCAAGGACGATTTCCTCAAATCCACTGAGGCAGGCGTGCATCACCTGACCGGCGTACAGGCATTGAGCCACGCAAGAAACCGTGTAAACGGATCTGACTATGCCAGAACGCAGCGTCAGCGCGACGTAATTCAGGCAATGGCGAAGAAAGCAACGACGCTTTCCCTTCCTCAGCTGAATAAACTTCTGAACACCGTTCTTCCCAAAATTACCACCAATATGCCCAAGGATATGCTGAAAGAAATGGTTGGCAACGTGCCTTCCTACCTTACCTATGAAATTCTCAGCTCCCGTATCCCCGGCAACGGAATGTTCAAGGAAAGCAACTACAAGTTGATTCCCGATCTGAAAAAGAACTGTGATATGCTTTACGAGTTGGTTTACGGTGAAAAGCCTCCCGTAGCTTCTCAGGCTGCCAGCGGAAACTACTCTCCCGTAGTTACGACCACCACCAAGAAGACTACTACGACTACAGCACCCACGACCACTACGACGCCTACCACGACTCCTACCACGACGACCGCGCCTACCACTTCGACGGCGGCTCCCACGACGACCACTGCGACACCCACTACAACGACGACTCCGCCTACCACAACGACTGCTGCACCCACCACAACGACAGCGGCTGCAGGAACGGATCAGCAGAACTGAACGAAAAAAACTGAAAATCGGGAAGAAGATATCTTCTTCCCGATTTTAAAAAGGTAAAAAACGATGCAAAAAGACGAATTGCAAATGACAGTCAGCAAAAAAAGCAAAAAAAAGAACGGTTTTCTGAAAGGACTTGGAATTACCGTTTGCGTTTTAGCGGTTTTGGCTTTGATTGGTTTCGGCGCTTACCACGCGATTTTGAATCATTATTTGAATAAAATCAATATCGTTACCGAGGAAGAGAAGCTTAGCTTCGTAACGGAACGAATTTCCGAGGAATTGCCTGAGGAAACTGAAACCGTGCAGGAGACTGTGACGGAGGAAGAAGAAATTGATCTTCACGGAACCTTCGGAACGGGTAATCTGCCCTTGATTTGTGATACCAAAAACGTAACCAATATCCTGCTTCTTGCAACCGATTCCCGTAAAAAGGGAGGTGCAGGAAGAAGTGATACCATGATACTTGTAAGCATCAACGAACAAACGGGAAAGATTGTTTTGTGTTCCTTCCTGCGAGATTTGTATGTAAAATATCCTACGGAACCCCAAAACCCCATCAAAGGCGGTTATGATAAGCTTACCCACGCACACGCCTACGGCGGACCAGCGTTGACCATGGCAGTTCTGAAGGAAACCTTTAACATCGACGTGAAGCATTATGCCAAGGTGGACTTTTTCTCCTTTGTGAAGGTTGTAGATTCCATCGGTGGTGTGGATATAGAATTGACCACCGCAGAGGTGCGCTATATCAATAAGAATGAATATGGCAATGCAAAAGAGAGTAAAACGGAAAATTACCAGGTAGCACCTTTGGAGGTCAAGGCAGGTGTGCATCACCTCAACGGCGTTCAGGCGCTTACCCACGCAAGAAACAGATCGGTTGGATCCGATCATCAGCGTACCACCCGTCAGCGTGCTTTGATTACGGCGATGGTCAAAAAGACCGCGACCCTTTCCTTGGCGGAAATCAATCAAACCCTCGAGGTTGTGCTTCCTTTGATTACGACGAATATGCAAAAGGATACCATGAAGTCGTTGATCGGAAAAATTCCCGCCATGATCGGTTATGATATGGAAAGCACCAAGATTCCTTTGGACGGCACGTATACCTCCAAGAGATACAATCTTGTTCCCAATCTGGAGAAAAACTGTTATCCCCTTTATGAAAAGATTTACGGTGAACCTGCGGTAATGCCGCAATAAACAAAAAGAAAACAGGCGCTTGTTTTGACAAGCGCCTGTTTTTTACAGAAAAGAAGAATTACAATAAAATTTGGTCGTTGATGACAAGCTTGAATTCCAATCCCAATTTTTGAGCCGCTTTTCGACAGAGGAGCATACGTTCCATAAAAATTTCAAAATACTCCAAAACCGATCCTACCGTTGTATCAATGGAGAGCTTCAATCGGGCGACGCCCTCCTCGGGGAGGATTTGAAGGTCCGACTCGGTTACAGAGTAATTGACGCGGTCGTGAATGTCGAACGAGGTAACCTCGGGATTTCGAACGCGGTTGCGTCGAACGTCGGATTTGTCCGCGAGAATCAGGGCGGCGGCGATTTCGTTCACCGGTGTGCCCGTCCCCTCGTCGTGGTTTCCGATGGCGGAAATAATGGGGGCGATTTCTTCGGGAGGAAAGTCTCTTTTTTGCAGTAGGCTCATCGCCATCAACGCACTGCTTTGGCTATGCTCGATGCGGTTAACCAAATTACCGATATCGTGGAGAAATCCAGCAATTTTTGCAAGTTCCGCCAAACGGGAATCGTATCCGAGTGTTTCCAGAATACGACCTGCTTTTTCTGCAACCAGTGTGACGTGTTGAAAACTGTGCTCGGTATAACCCAGAGAGATGAGTGAACGGTCAGCCTCCTGAATGTAGCAGCGAATAACGGGATCGTTTTTTATGCTTTGAAAATCCATGAAATTCCTTTCTTTTACGCGCGCCAGCCTTTCCACGAGGAGATGGAGAGGGTCATTACAATGGGCCAAATCTCAAGTCTGCCCATAAGCATGGAAAGGGATAATACGATTTTGGAAAAATATGAGAAATCCGCAAATCCCTCTACAGGACCTGCGATGCCGAAGCCGGGACCTACGTTGTTGAAGGTAGTGGCGGTGGCACTAAACGTGGTTTCCAGATCGAAACCGTTAAAACTGAGGAGAAAGAAAATGCCGAGGAAACAGATGGTATAGATTGCAAGATAACCGTTGACGCCCTTGCGGGTTTCCCCATCCACGATTTTTTCCTCAAATCGAACCACGTTTACGCTTCTGGGGTGAAGCAGATGTCGCAGTTCTGCGGCGCAATTTTTAAATAAGAGAATGATACGGGAGATCTTAAATCCGCCTGCGGTAGATCCTGCGCATCCGCCGAAGAACATCAAAAGCAACAGAATCGTTTTGGAGAAGGAAGGCCAAAGATTGAAATC
>JAZOSM010000182.1:0-17946 GCA_045657125.1 Eubacteriales bacterium | reverse complement strand
GAGGCATCGACGGGAAGATGCTCGTTTTCATAGAGAATATAATGAACCGAACCGATCACATAATCGAAGCCCTCACAAAAAGACGGTGAATAGGAATCCTGCTCGATTCCGCATAAAACGTCGATCTGATCACTATAGCGCCTTTTGAGTTCCCCGATGGCTTTTCGATAACTTTCGTATTTCGAAAACGCCATACAGTACCCGGAATCAAAAGCGGTTTCACTGTGATCGGAAATGCCGATGGAAGAAAAACCAAGGGCAATTGCTTTCTCGATTACTTCCTCGGGAGAATTTTTTCCGTCGGAAAAGGTTGTATGCGTATGAATGTTGGCGTACTTCATAAAATTCCTTTACTTCAAACCAAACAGTTTTTTTGCGTTTTCACCCAAAATTTTACGATAAGCGTCCTCTCCGAGGTCAAAGGAAAGGAGCGTATCCAACTCCCGAATGGGATTCCACATAGGGTAATCGGAGCCAAAGAGAACGCGGTTAAAGCCCCAACGGCAAATCAGTTCTTTTGCCTTTTCCTTATCGTAAAAGTTGAAGGTAGAAGAACAGTCTACATACAAATTCTGCTTATGGGAAAGCTTTTCAAAAGCCTCCTCCCAAACGGACCAGCCTGCCAAATGGGCACCGATTACCGTTAAGTTTTCATAAATATCCAAAATGGGCAAAAGGCGGTTGGGATTGGAATTGTCGTAGCGGTAATCCCCCGTATGAATCAAAACGGGAAGCCCGGAGCGCTCACAAAGCTCAAAAATTTTCTGACAGCGGTAGTCATCCAGTTTAAAATCCTGAATATCGGGGTGCAGTTTTACCCCGCGAAGTCCTTTTTCCAAAAGGTGCTCCACATCCCCTGCAATATCTTCGCTTTCCGGATGCAAAGTGCCGAAGCCAAAGAAAATATCCGGGTGCTGTTCCACTTCGGAGGAAATAAAATCATTGATCGACCGAACCTGACGAGGGGTGGTGGCAACGGAGTGAACCAAAAAACGATCGATTCGTCCGTCTGCCAAAATTTCCCGCAAGCCTGCGGTAGTTCCGCTGCACGCAGCGGTCGTACCGTAAAAGCGATCCGTTCCCTCTCGGGCACGATCAGCAATTTTTTCAGGATAAATATGGCAGTGTGCATCAATAACCTCGATGGATCCGATCATTTATTTCTCCTTGGATAATAATCAATTATAATTATTTTACTACAATTTCTTCGCATTTTCAAGAGAATTCTGCAAGTTTCTTTATCATAGAAAAAAGTTATACTCTTTTCCCTCTTTACTTGCAAAGTGTCAGGCAATATGGTAAAATAAAACATCTGTAACTACGAAAGGGAGTGCGCTATGATTTTCGAAACGGTAAAGTTCCCCTTTAATGGGAAAGACAACGCAAAAATGACCATTTATGCTCTGACCTCCGAGGAGGGACAGCTGATGCAAAAACGCCCCACCGTGCTGGTTCTTCCTGGCGGCGGATACGGCTTCTGCTCTCACAGAGAGGCAGACTGCATCGCAATGAAATTTGCCTCCATCGGCTATAATGCCGCTGTACTCTATTACAGTGTTGCACCCGATGCCATTTTCCCCCAATCCCTTTGCGAAGCCGCGTTGGCAATGGCATATTTAAAGAAAAACCACGAAAAATACAACATTGATCCCAAAAAAATCTATACCTGCGGATTCTCCGCAGGAGGCCATCTCGCGCTTTCTCTCGGCACTTTTTGGAACGCGCCATGGCTTGCAGAGAAAATCGGTGAAGAAAACGAGCTTCTCCGTCCTGCAGCGCAGATTCTCTGCTACCCTGTCGTTTCAAACAATCCCGCTTACGGCCACATGAAATCCTTCCAGCGGATTTTGGGAGATAACCCCGATCCAGAAATGGAAAAACTCGTTTCCTTGGAGCATCACGTATCCGATCAGACTCCTCCTACATTTTTGTGGTCCAGTCTTGCGGATACCACCGTACCTTGCGAAAACTCTATGCTTCTGGCACAAAAGTTGAAGGAACACGGAGTCCTTTTTGAATTCCATCTTTACGGCTGGGCACCTCACGGACTCTCTTTGGCAGACCGCACCGTACAAACCGTCGCCAATCTGGAAAAAGGGCGTGAAAAATCCCACGTAAATCCCCACGTAGCAACTTGGTTCCCCCTGTGCAAGGAATGGCTGGAATTTATGATTGAAGGTATTTAAAATAGGAGTTTGAATATGCTGAAAATTTACAAGGTTCGCGCCGATCACGTATTGGATCACGCCGCGTCTGAACTAAAAAAATACTTGAGAATGATGATGCCCGACGGCGGTGACGTCAAGATTTCTCACAACGCAGAAGCAAAAGACGGATTTCGTCTCGGTCTTTTGGAGGATTTCGGTCTTCCCTTTGAGGGCAGCGATGCGAGACTGGACGACGTCATTCACATCGAAGCCGATGAAAAAGGCGGTATTTTAGCAGGCTCTAACCCCCGAAGCGTACTTTTTGCCGTATACCGCTACTTACGCGAAAACGGATGCCGTTGGCTCTATCCCGGTGTGGACGGTGAATACGTACCCATGAAGAAAATCGAGCCCGTATCCTATCACAAAATGGCTTCTCACAGATTCCGCGGCTTTTGCAACGAAGGCACGGAAAGTCAGCAAACCATGATCGAAATTGCAGACTACTATGCAAAGCTTGAAATGAACGTGTATATGTTGGAATTTTTCATTCCCGCATCTTACTACAACCGTTATTACAACCACACGTTCAATGAAACAAACCGCACTCCCGAACCCGTCAGCAAAGATCAGATTCTGCAATGGAAAAGACAGTGCGAATCGGAAATTTCAAAGCGCGGCTTGATGTTTCACGACATCGGTCACGGCTGGACAGCAAAGCCCTTTGGTATTTATCAGCTAACCCCTCCCGGCAGAAAGCATACTGCCGCAGATTTCGGTGTTCCTCCCGAAACCATTGAACTGCTTGCTTTGGTCAACGGAAAGCGTGACTTTTGGCACGGCCAGGACTGGCTGACCAACCTTTGTATGTCAAATCCCATCGTGCGTACCACCATTGCAAAAGCGGTTGCGGAATATGCAGAAACCCACGCCAACTCCGATTATCTTCACGTTTGGCTTGCAGACGGCAATCTGAACCATTGTGAATGCGAAGAATGTCAAAAAATGCGCCCCTCCGATTGGTATATGATGATCATGAACGAAATCGACGAGGAGCTTACCAAGAAAAACCTGAACACCCGCATTGTTTTCATCGCGTACGTGGATACGCTGTGGGGTCCCGAACAGGTCACCATCAACAATCCCGATCGTTTTTCCCTGCTTTATGCACCCGTTACCCGTTCTTACACTTCTTCCATTACGGAAAGCAGCGTAATTCCCGATCCTCTGCCCTACGTACGTAACGCTTGGCAAAAGCCTGTAGGCGCAGAGGAGAATCTGGCACTCCTGAACACTTGGAAGAAGACCTGGAAGGGTCCCATCTTCTGTTATGAATACCACTTCTGGCGTCACCAGTTCAACGATCCCGGCGGAATCACCTTTGCCAAGCGCATTTGGGAGGATATCCGCGGTATCAAGTATATGGGAATCGACGGCTTCGTAGAGGACGGATCTCAAAGAAGCGGCTTCCCCAACGCATTCCCCGTTTACGTTTACGCGGCAACGCTCTTTGACCGCGAGGTCTCCTTCGAAGACTTGATGGAGGATTATTTCTCCCATATTTACGGCAAGGACTGGAAAGAAACCGTCAGCGTTCTGATCCGCATCGGAGACGCCTTTGACTTTGCTTATATGGAAGGTGAAAAGAGTGCGGATCCCGCCATTTCTCCTTTCTATAATCCCGAGCAGATAAAGAAGCTCAATGCCGTTGAGGAGCTTTGCGCAGAAGAAAGAGCTTTGCTGGAAAGCCATATGATCATGCCTACCCGCCCTCAGACCGTTTCCTGGAGAATGCTGGGATTGCACGCAGACTACTGCGAGCAGCTGGTAAAGGTGGTCAAGCTCAAGGCAGAGGGTCACAACTTCGAAGCTCTGGAGCAGGCGAAGATCTTCTACCACGAAACCGGCAAGCGCGAAATTGAATTCGAGCCCTATTACGATCATTGTCTTGCCTGCCGCGTGGTAGAACAGATGGTGAAAAAGCCTCAAAAAATCATTATTGATTAAGGAGATCTTATGTTTACGATCAATAAGCTTTTTGACAGCGAGGTCGTTGACCACGCCGCCGAAGAACTGAAAAAATACATCCGAATGATGATGCCCGATGCAGGTGACGTTGCAATTGCTTACAATCCCGATGCAAAAGACGGATTCCGTCTTGGTCTTCTGGAGCATTTCGGTCTGCCGTTTGAGGGTGAAGATGCAAAACTTGACGACGTCATTCACGTTGATGCAGACGGCAAAGGCGGAATTCTGGCAGGATCTAACCCCCGAAGCATCCTTTTTGCCGTGTACCGCTTTTTGCGTGAAAACGGTTGCCGTTGGCTCTATCCCGGAATTGACGGCGACTACGTGCCCTTAAAGGATCTGGAGCCCGTTTCCTATCACAAGATGGCAGACCATAGATTTCGCGGCTTCTGCAACGAAGGCAGTGAAAGTCAGACCGCGATGCTGGAGTGCTGCGACTACTACGCGAAGCTGGAAATGAACGTATTCATGCTGGAGCATCTCATTCCCATTTCCTACTACAACCGCTATTACAACCACATCGGAAACGAGAAAAACAGGACACCCGAAACCGTCCCCCACTCTCAGATCCTGCAATGGAAGCGTCAGCACGAAACGGAGATCGCAAAACGCGGTCTGATGTTCCACGACATCGGACACGGCTGGACCTGCGAGCCCTTCGGTCTCCCCTCCAGCGACGGAAAGAACCGCATCAAGGGCATGACCATTCCTCAGGAGACCAAGGATATCCTTGCTCTCCTCAACGGCAAGAGAGAGCTCTACCACGCCAATCCCAATCTGACCAACGTATGTATGTCCAATCCCGAAGTACGCTCGAAAATGGTGCAATTCATTGCAAATTACGCCGAAAAGCACGAGAACGTGGATTACCTCCACGTGTGGCTGGCAGACGGATCGAAAAATCACTGCGAATGCGAAAACTGCATCAAAAAAACGCCTACCGACTGGTATATGACCATTATGAACGAGCTGGACGAGGAGCTGACTGCAAGAAAGCTTTCTACCCGCATCGTATTCATCGCCTACGTTGACACCCTTTGGGGTCCGCAGGAGGTCACCATCAAAAATCCCGAGCGCTTCTCTCTGCTGTATGCGCCCATCTCCCGTTCCTTCCTGTCCAGCATCACCGAAAACAGCGTGATCCCCGAGGCAGTCCCCTTTGAACGGAACAACTGGGAAGCACCGAAGAATGCGGAAGAAGCTCTGGGTCTGCTCAACACCTGGAAAAAGACCTGGAAGGGTCCCATTTTCTGCTACGAGTATCATTTCTGGCGTCATCAGTACGCAGACCTGGGCGGCTATGAAATGGCAAACAGAATTTATCAGGATATTCGCGGACTGAAATTCATGGGCGTGGACGGCATCGTAGAGGACGGTTCCCAAAGAAGCGGCTTCCCCAACGCATTCCCCGTTTACGTTTACGCAGCTACCCTGATGAACCGCGACATCTCCTTTGAAGAATTGGAAGCGGATTACTATTCTCACGTTTACGGCGAGGACTGGAAAGAGGTTCTTGAAACACTGAAAACCATGGGTAAGGCCTTTGGCTTTGCATTTATGAGCGGCAGGACCTCCTTGGACGAAAACGTGTCCCGCTTCTACGATCCCGCTCACGCAAAGGATCTGGAAAAGGTAGCGGAGATCGCTCAGGAGGAACGAAACCTCGCAAACAAAAAGTTCGATTCCCTCACCCGCGTCCAGACGGTCACCCGCAGAATGCTTGCCTTCCACGCAGATTTCTGTGAGGAGCTGGCAAAGGCAGTAAAGGAAAAGGCTTTGGGTCACAACTATAAGGCGGAAAAGCTGTTCTGTGAAATGATGGATAAGGTTGGAAAGCGCGAAGAGGAATTCCAGCGCTACTACGACCACGGACTGGTCAACTACGCCTACAACATGACCTTTAAGAGACCGAAGAAAATCATGATTGAGGATCAGCTGGCAAACGGCTGAGCGGAATATTATGCAAACTATTTATAAGCTTCGCGCCGATACGGTCCTTGACTTTGCCGCCGAGGAATTAAAAAAGTATCTGCGTATGATGATGCCCGAGGCGGGCGATTTCGACATTTGCTACGATCCGAATGCAAAGGACGGCTTCCGTCTGGGTCTGCTGGAGGATTTCGGCTTGGAGAACGAGGCGGAGGATCCCGTTTTGGACGACGTGGTTCACGTTGAAGCAAGCCGCGAGGGAGGAATCCTTGCAGGCTCCAACCCCAGAAGCGTTCTCTTTGCCGTTTACCGTCTTTTCAAGGAAAACGGCTGTCGCTGGCTCTATCCCGGTATCGACGGTGAATACATTCCCCTCAAGGACCTTGAGCCGGTATCCTTTCACAAAAAAGCGGCTCATCGCTTCCGCGGTCATTGCAACGAGGGCAGCGAAAGTCAGACGGCAATGCTGGAAACCATCGATTTCTATGCAAAGCAGGAACTGAACGTATATATGCTGGAATTTGAAATTCCCTTTTTCTACTACAATTCCTACTACAAGCACAGATTCAACGACAAAAACCGCATTCCCGAGCCCGTAGAACCCGAGCAGGTTCTGCAGTGGAAGGTTTGGTGCGAAACGGAAATTTCCAAGCGCGGACTGCAATACCACGCCATGGGTCACGGATGGACGGGAGATCCCTTCGGTCTGCAGACCCGCGACCGACGTTATTGGAAGCGCGGCGGAAAGCCCCCCGTGGAAGCTCTGCAGTACGTTGCACAAATCGGAGGAGAACGCAAGCTCAATCAAAACGATCCCCTTTTGACCAACGTTTGTATGTCCTCCCCCAAGGTGCGGAAAATGATGGTGGACTACATTGCTGACTACGCAGAGAAAAACGGTCACGTGACGTATCTGCACGTTTGGCTCGCCGACCTTTCTCACAACCATTGCGAATGCGAGAATTGCCGAAAAATGACGCCCAGTGACTGGTACGTGCAGATCATGAACGAGCTTGACGATGAATTGAACCGTCGCGGCATCGGCACCCGAATCGTTTTTGCCTGCTACGTAGACACCCTGTTTGCGCCGCAGACCCTTCGCATTCAAAACCCCGAGCGCTGCAGTCTGCTGTACGCGCCCATTACCCGTTCCTATTCCTCCAGCGTGAACAAGGACACGGTATTTCCCGAAACGAAGCCCTTCCTGCTCAACGCCTGGGAGGTGCCGAAGACCACGGAAGAAAGCCTTGCGTATCTTTTGGATTGGCAAAAGGTTTTCCCCGGCTGTTGCTTCTCCTACGAATACCATTTCTGGCGTCATCAATTCCTGGATCCCGGCGTTATGACCATTGCCCGCCGCGTATACGAGGATATTCGCGGGCTGAAATACGTGCATCTTGACGGATACGTGGAGGACGGCTCTCAAAGAAGCTTTTTCCCCAACGGCTTTACCATTTACGTTTATGCCGAAGCACTTCTGAACGGAGAAAAAAGCTTCGAGGAGATCTGCGAGGATTATTTCTCCCATATTTACGGTTCCGATTGGCAGGCGGTGCTGTCGTATTTTGAACGAATGAGCCAAGCCTTTGATTTCAACTATATGGAGGGTGAACGCGGCAAGGATCCCGTAAGGGGCAATTACTACGACCCCGAGCGGGTGGAACGGTTGTCGAGCATCTCGGAGCTTTGTGCAGAGGGCAGAGCCTTGGCAAAAGCGATTCCTGAAAATCCAAGCCGTCCCCAAACCATTTCCCGCCGACTTTTGGAATATCACACCGTCTTTTGCTCGCTTCTTTCCGAAATCGTTATGGCAAAAGCCTTGGGAGAAGATGAAAAGGCCTTCTCTCTGGCTGAACGCTTCCAAGAGGAAATGGGAAAATACGAAATTTATATGGACCGCTACTACGATCACGGACTTGCTTCCAGAGTCGTCAATTTGCTGGTCAAAAAGCCTAAAAAAATCATTTTTGAATAAGCT
This sequence comes from Eubacteriales bacterium, assembly GCA_045657125.1. Taxonomy (GTDB): domain Bacteria; phylum Bacillota; class Clostridia; order Oscillospirales; family SIG627; genus RGIG5579. Next base: position 9,864 of record JAZOSM010000182.1, on the reverse strand, counting down.
TTCGGAAAACCGCTTCGGCGGTTTTCTTTTTGTCTTTAAAAAAGCAAGAACTTGTAGAAAAATACAGCCAAAAGCCTTGACCTCTCTTTTCATTCGTGGTATCTTTAATGTGGGAATGCATAGGAGGTAAGTTATGCTGACAATTCATAAAATCACGGCAAGTCACGTTGTGGATTTCGCCGCAGAAGAATTGAAAAAATATCTGCGTATGATGATGGCCGAATGCGGTGACGTGGACATTTCTTATGACCCTTGTGCGACGACGGGCTTTCGCCTTGGCTTACTTGTGGATTTCGGACTTGAATGCGAAGCTGAGGATCCGATTCTCGACGACGTGGTTTATATCGAAACCGATACACTGGGCGGCGTTCTGGCCGGGTCCAATCCCCGAAGCGTACTTTTTGCCGTATACCGTTTTTTGAAGGAAAACGGATGCCGTTGGCTCTATCCCGGTGTTGACGGCGAACACATCCCTCTTAAAGAGATTCAGCCGATTTCTTACCGCAAAACAGCGTCTATGCGTTTTCGCGGTCATTGCAACGAAGGCTATGAATATCAAGGCTGTATGCTGGAAACCATCGACTTCTATGCAAAGCAAGAATTGAACGTATATATGCTGGAATTTCAGAATCCCTACGTATATTACGAGCGCTATTACAATCATAAATTCAACGAAAAAAACAGACCGGCCGAACCCATTACAGAACAGCAGGCGCTTCAATGGAAACGCTGGTGTGAGGCAGAAATCGCGAAACGCGGTTTGATGTTCCACGATATGGGTCACGGCTGGACTGCCTACCCCTTCGGACTTAATACCGACAACCGCGAACTGTGGACAAGCGGCAAATTGGAAGTTCCCGAGGAAACGAAAAAGTATTTGGCTTTGAGAAACGGCGAACGCACCTTGTATCTGAATGATCCGCAGCTGACCAATTTGTGCATGTCTAACCCCGAAGTTCGTTCCATTATGGCAAAATCGGTGGCGGACTATGCAGAAAAGCACAAAAACGTGGATTACCTGCACGTTTGGCTGGCAGACGGCTTTGTCAACCATTGCGAATGCGAGGAATGCCAAAAGATGCGTCCCTCCGACTACTATCTGATGATTATGAATGAAATCGACGAGGAACTGACCCGTCGCGGTCTTGATACCCGCATCGTTTTCATCGCGTACGTGGACACCATGTTCGCGCCCGAAAAAATCACCATCAAAAATCCCAAGCGTTTTTGCTTGATGTATGCTCCCGTATATCGCTATTATACCTCAAGCATTTCAAAGGACACCGAGATTCCCGCCCCCGCCCCTTACGTGAGAAACAAATGGGTGCGCAATTATTCCACCGCAGCAAACTTTGCCCATATTCCGGAATGGAAAAAAATGTGGAAGGGCCCCTACATTACCTACGAATATCATTTCTGGTTCCATCAGTACAACGATCCGGGTGTAATGACCTTTGCAAGAAGATTGTACGAAGACATTACGGGTCTTGCGGAACAGGGATTTACAGGCTTCATCGAGGACGGTTCTCAAAGAAGCTTCTGGCCCAACGGCTTTGCCATGCACGTTTATGCGGAAACGCTCCTTGACACCGAAAAAAGCTTCGAGGAGATGGAAAAGGATTACTTCTCCCACGTTTACGGAGAAGATTGGCGCGAGGCAAAAGAATATTTTCTCAAGATGAGCGCCGCCTTCGACTGGGCGTATATGGAGGGCGAAAAAACGCTGAACAAAGACATCAGCAAATTCTACAATCCCGAGGTTGCGCCGAAGTTTCTGATGGTGCCCGAAATTGCCGCAGAGGGTCGCGCCCTTGCAAAGAAACACACGGCTATGCCCACCCGTCCCCAAACGATTTCCTGGAGACTGCTGCTTCTCCACACCGAATTTTGTGAGAAATTTGCCGCCATTATGTATGAAAAGGCACGCGGCTTCAACCACACCGCCTACGATATGGCGCAGGAATTTTTCCACGATTTCGGAAAGTATGAAGTGGAAATCGAACGATATTTTGATCACGCTTTCTTCTGTTCCAACACGAACAGTATGATGAAAAAACGCGCGAAATTTATTTTTGAAATATAAAAGCTTACAAGGAAGGAATTATTATGCTGAACATTCAAAAGCTGAGAGCAGATCACGTTCTGGATTACGCGGCTGAGGAATTAAAAAAATACCTCAGAATGATGATGCCCGAGTGCGGTGACATCGATATCGCTTACAATCCCGAAGCAAAAGACGGATTCCGTCTTGGACTTCTTGAGGATTTCGGTCTTCCCTTTGAAGGTGAAGACGCAGTTTTGGATGACGTGATCCACGTTGACACCGATGAAAAGGGTGGAATTCTCGCAGGCTCCAACCCCAGAAGCGTTCTCTTTGCCGTATACCGCTATCTGCGTGAAAACGGATGCCGTTGGCTCTACCCCGGTGTAGACGGCGACTACGTACCGATGAAAGAGATCGAGGCTGTAAAATATCACAAAATGGCTTCTCACAGATTCCGCGGTCACTGTAACGAGGGTGCTGAATTCCAGCAGTGTATGTTGGAAACCATCGAATTCTATGCAAAGCAAGAGCTGAACGTTTACATGATCGAGTTCAAGGTTCCCTTCAGCTACTATAACTCCTATTACAATCACAGATACAACGCAATGAACCGCACCCCCGAGCCTGTCAGCACCATGCAGGTACTGCAATGGAAAAGACAGTGCGAGGTTGAAATTGCAAAGCGCGGTTTGATGTTCCACGATATGGGTCACGGATGGACCGCAGATCCCTACGGTATGGACACCGCTGACCGCAGAGGCTGGAAAAACGGAACTATCAAGCTTCCCGAGGAATGCCGCAAATATATTGCTCTGAGAAACGGCGAAAGAGAACTGTTCAACTCCGATCCTCAGTGGACCAACCCCTGTATGTCTCAGCCCATCGTTCGTTCCATTATGGCAGATGCGGTCGTTGAATATGCAAAGAATCACAAGAACGTCGACTTTTTGCACGTTTGGCTGGCAGACGGCACCCGCAACCACTGCGAGTGCGAGGAATGCGTTAAAATGCGTCCCTCCGACTGGTATATGATGATCATGAATGAAATCGACGAGAAGCTGGAAGCAGCAGGTCTTGATACTCGCATCGTATTTATCTCCTATGTAGACACCTTGTGGGGTCCCGAGAAGATCGCTATTAAAAATCCCAAGCGTTTTTCCCTTTTGTACGCGCCCATTTCCCGTTCCTACTGCTCATCTTTCAACGAAAACAGCGTTGTTCCCGAGCCTGCACCCTATATTCGCAACGACTGGAAAACGCCCGTTTCGGCAGAAGAAAACCAAGCGCTTCTCAACGGATGGTTTAAGCTCTGGAAAGGTGATAACTTCGAATACGAATATCACTTCTGGCGTCATCAGGTCAGAGATCCCGGCGGTCTCTATATTGCAAGAAGAATCTACGAGGATATCCGCGGTCTGAAATATATGAACCTGAACGGCATCGTAGAGGATGGTTCTCAGAGAAGCTTCTTCCCCAACGGTTTTTCCATCTATATCTATGCTGAAACTTTGATGAATCGCGAATGCGACTTTGACGCAGTAAAAGAAGATTACTTCCGCCACATTTACGGCGAAGACTGGAAAGATGCTCTCAGCCTTTTGGAACGCATCACCGCGGCCTTTGATTATGAATTTACTTCCGGTAAAAAATCTTTGAACCACGAAATTTCCAAATACTACAACCCCGAAAGACTTCCTATGCTGCAAAGCGTAAAAGAGTTTGCCGCAGAAGAACGCGCATTGGTGGCAAAGCATATGGCAATGCCTACCCGTCCCCAGACCGTTTCCTGGCGTCTGCTCGGTTACCACGCTACCTACATCGAGCTTTTTGCAGACATTCTCATTGCAAAGTGTGTAGGTCACAGCTATGAAACCAAAGAGGCTTTTGAACGTTTCCAGGCAGAATTCGGAAAATTTGAATTGGAAATCGAGCGCTACTACGATCAGGCAAACACCTGCTACGCGCTGAACGATTACGCCAAAGAATCCAGATCCATTATTTTATAATTTAGAGATTAAACGGATGACCTACGAAATTAAAAAAATCCGCGCCGATCACGTAATCGACTTTGCCGCGGAAGAACTAAAAAAATATCTGCGTATGATGATGCCCGAATGCGGTGACGTGGGCATCACCTACGATCCCAATGCCAAAGACGGATTTCGCCTTGGTCTTTTGGAGGATTTCGGTCTTCCCTTCGAGGGCGAGGATGCGGCGCTGGATGACGTAATCCACGTAGATACCGACGAAAACGGCGGTATCTTATCCGGTTCCAACCCCCGAAGCGTACTTTTTGCCGTATACCGTTACTTGCGCGAAAACGGATGCCGTTGGCTCTATCCCGGTGTGGATGGTGACTACGTACCGACAAAAGAGATCGAGCCTGTTTCTTACCACAGAATGGCTTCTCACAGATTTCGCGGTCACTGTAACGAAGGCGCGGAAAGCCAACAGTGCATGCTGGAAACCATCGAGTTTTACGCAAAGCAAGAGCTGAACGTATACATGATCGAATTTCAGAATCCGTACTGCTATTACGCCCGTTACTACAACCACGGTCACAACAAGATGAACCGCACTCCCGAGCCGATTCCCGAGCATCTTGCTCTGCAATGGAAAAGACAGTGCGAAGCGGAAATTGCAAAGCGAGGTCTTCAATTCCACGATATGGGTCACGGCTGGACCGCAGAGCCCTTCGGGCTTTCTTCTACCGACGGTTGGAAAAGAAAGGACGATCTGCAAATCACCGACGAGCAGCGAAGCTTTTTGGCAGAGCTGAACGGAGTGCGCGAGCCTTTCCGCGGTGTGTGTCTGAATACCAATCTGTGTATGTCAAAGCCTGAAGTTCGCAGTATTATGGCAGACAGTATCGCTTCCTATGCCCAAGCACACAAAAACGTGACCTATCTTCACGTTTGGCTGGCAGATTCCTTTGCCAACCACTGCGAGTGCGAGGAATGCAAAAAGATGCGTCCCTCCGATTGGTATATGATGATCATGAACGAGGTGGACGAAAAGCTGAGCGCAATGGGGCTGGAAACCCGCATCGTCTTTATTTCCTACGTAGACACTCTGTGGGGTCCCGAAAAAATCGCAATCAAAAACCCCAAGCGTCTTTCCCTTTTGTACGCCCCCATCTCCCGTTCCTATTGTTCCTCCATTACGAAGGATTCCGTAATTCCCAAGGCCTTGCCCTACGTGCGTAACGCTTGGAAAAAGCCTGTTACCGCAGAAGAAAACCTGGCGCTTTTGAACACTTGGTTTGAAACCTGGAAGGGCGACAGCTTCTGCTACGAGTACCATTTTTGGCGTCATCAGGCTTTGGACCCCGGCGGGATGTATATTGCAAAACGAGTTTATGAAGATATTCGCGCTTTAAAACATATGAACTTGAACGGCTTTGTGGAGGACGGCTCTCAAAGATGCTTCTTCCCCAACGGCTTTGCCATTTACGTTTATGCAGAAGCGCTGATGAATCGCGAATGCGATTTTGAAGCGATCAAAGAGGATTATTTTTCCCACGTCTACGGCGAAGATTGGAAGGATGCCTTAAGTCTGCTGGAGCGCATCACCGATGCCTTTGATTACAAATTTATGGCGGGTGAAGCGTCTGCAAACGAAGCGATTTCCGGATATTACGATCCTGCAAGAAAGCAGAGACTGGAAAGCGTTAAGGAACTTGCCGCAGAGGAACGCGCATTGGTGGCAAAGCATATGGCGCTTCCCACACGTCCACAAACGATTTCCTGGCGACTGCTGGGTTATCACGCAACCTACATCGAATTATTTGCTGACCTTCTCATTGCAAAATGCCTCGGTCAGGATATAAAAACGAAGGAAGCATATCTGAAATTCGAAAAGGAATTCGGAAAATTCGAATTGGAAATCGAGCGCTACTACGATCAGCAAAATAATTTTTATGCCCTCAATGGACTTGTTAAAGATACGAAGTCCATCATTATATAAAAAAGAAAGAGGTAAACTATGTACGAAATCAAAAAAATCCGCGCCGATCACGTGATCGACTTTGCCGCAGAGGAACTGAAAAAGTATCTGCGCATGATGATGCCCGAATGCGGCGACATCGACATCACCTACGATCCCGATGCAAAAGACGGATTCCGTCTTGGTCTTCTGGAGGACTTCGGTCTTGAAAACGAAGCAGAAGATCCCATTTTGGACGACGTGGTTCACATTGACACCGATGAAAACGGCGGTATTCTGGCAGGCTCTAACCCCAGAAGCGTTCTCTTTGCCGTATATCGTTTTCTGAGACTGAACGGATGCCGTTGGCTTTATCCCGGTGTAGACGGTGACTTTGTTCCCATGAAGGACATTGAAGCCCAGAAATATCACAAGAAGGCAGATCACAGATTCCGCGGTCACTGCAACGAAGGCGCAGAAAGCCAGCAGTGCATGCTGGAAACCATTGATTTCTACGCAAAGCAGGAAATCAATATTTACATGATCGAGTTTGACAACCCCTTCTTCTATTACGACTCCTACTACGATCACGTTTACAACAGAAGACACCGTCCTTCCGAGAAGGTCTCCGCACAGCTGGTTATGCAGTGGAAAAGACAGTGCGAAGCAGAAATTGCAAAGCGCGGATTGCAGTTCCACGATATGGGTCACGGCTGGACTGCAGAGCCCTTCGGTCTCTCCTCTACCGACGGATGGAAGGCAAACCTCAACCTCAAGCTCACCGACAAGCAGCGTAGCTATCTTGCAGAGATCAATGGTGTTCGTGAGCCCTTCCGCGGTGTATGTCTGAATACCAACCTCTGTATGTCCAATCCCGAAGTTCGCACCATTATGGCAACCGGAATTGCAGATTACGCAGAGAAGCACAAAAACGTTACCTACCTGCACGTATGGCTTGCAGACTCCAACTCCAACCACTGTGAATGTGCAGAGTGTCAGAAGATGCGTCCCTCCGACTATTACATGATGATTATGAACGAGGTAGACGAAATCCTCACCGCAAGAGGTCTTGATACCCGCGTGGTATTCATCGCGTACTACGATACCCTCTTTGCTCCCGAGCACGTTAGAATCAACAATCCCAAGCGTTTCTCCCTGCTGTATGCCCCCATTACCCGTACCTATTCCGAGAGCATTACCGCAGACAGCAAGCTTCCTCCTCTGCAGCCCTACATCCGCAACGCTTGGAAAAAGCCCAAGGGAGCCGAAGAAAATCTGGTATTCCTCAAGAGCTGGCAGGATATTTGGGACGGACCTTGCTTCTCCTACGAGTATCACTTCTGGCGTCACCAGTATATGGATCCCGGCGGACTTTACATCGCAAAGAGAATTTTCGAAGATATCCGCGGTCTGAAGTATATGGGTCTTGACGGCTTTGTTGAAGACGGTTCTCAAAGAAGCTTCTGGCCCAACGGTCTTGCAATTTACGTTTACGCAGAAGCGCTTCTCAACGAGGACGTAACCTTTGAAGAATTGGTTGAAGATTACTTCTCCCACATTTACGGCGCAGATTGGAAAGAAGCAAGAGATTACCTGCAGAAGGTTTCCAACGCATTCAACTTCTCCTTTATCGCCGGTGAAAAGTCCAAGGATACCAACATCTCTCTCCGCTACGATCCCGACCGCAAAGAAGCATTCGAGGCAGTTCACGAGCTTGCAGCCGAATGCCGCGCATTGGTTGCAAAGCATATGACCATGCCCACCCGTCCTCAGACCGTTTCCTGGAGACTGCTTCTGAAGCACGCTGATTACTGCGTAGGAATTGCAGACTTTATGAAAGAAAAATGCCTCGGTCACAACGCCATCGCTTTGGAAATGGCAGAAGAATTCTTCGCCGAATACGGCAAATACGAAATCGAGCTTGAGCGCTACTACGACCACTATCTTGCAGCAAAGTCTTATCTGCAGATGGTTCGCAAGCCCGCTAAATTCGTTCTTCAGGCCGGAAACGAAGGCTAAACCCGAAACAAAAAAATTCTCGGAAAATATTCCGAGAATTTTTTTATTGGAAAAATCTTGCTCTTTTCAAAACTTTCTTTAATACAATTGATAAAGGAACAACGAGAGTTGAAAAAACGGCGTTTCCGATTCCGTGCACCACGTCCCAAGGAAAGCCCGCGGCAATCCAAAGGAGCGTTTGCTTGAAATTCAGACCAAACAGCAAGGCTTGTGCCGGTGCGTAAAAGGTTCCAAACAAAAGTCCGAACAGCCCTCCCGCAACGGAGTATAAAACTATTTTCCATTTGCGTGGTGTCTTTTGGGGAATCAACATAATCATCCCCCACAAAATCAGCCACAAGTACAAATACGGAATCCACGCCAAGCCGAATCCCCATCGAATTCCCACGAGAAACACGTAAAGATAAATGGGAACCAGCGCTTTTTTTCGAAATAAAACCGTATAAAGAATCACAAACATCCCGGTCAGGTGAACGTTTGGAAACACCTCCATCACAACCTGTGCGCCGAAGGTCAAAGCCCCCAGCATGGAGAACAGGGCAATTTCAGAAACGGTCAAAAATCGTTTTTGCATTATTTTTTATAAACCAACTCATAGGAGGAGCCGTCCTCGATTTTTGCATCGCTGACACCTGTCATCTGTGCTTCGCCGCCGATTTCAAAGGACCAATAGCTCTGATTTACGTCGTAATCCGCAAGCATTCCATTGACCTTTTTGATGTAAAGTCCGTAGGCTCCGTCCTCACCCTCCACAAGATTGTGCTCCAAGAGAGCATCGGCAAGGGTTTCTTTATCTGTTTTCAAAGTAAACGTTACGGATGAGTCCTCTGCTTTTACAGTAACCTTAACGGTTTTTGCACCGGTACCAAAGCTCGTATCCTCCAGGTACTTGGCGTCCTTCCAAAGGCCTTTGGCTGAAACGGAGGAAGTATCCTCAGCTACGGTATTTTTCTCGATTTGCGTACTTTCCTCAGTTGCGGTGAGAAGGTCTTTTCCCTCCTCGGAAGACGATGCGCAAGATGCAAGGGTAAACAGAAGTGTCAGGGTAAGAAGTGCTGCAAGTAATTTGATTTTCATTTTTTTAATTCCTTTCGTTTTTCAAAAGGATAAAAATAAAAGCGCCCTCCCAAGGCGCAAAGAAGAAGAAACCCCTGCCGATTTCTTACCCCTGTCTCGCCCAATTGCCCGAGAGACTTTTACCGGGCGCAGTCCGATCAGCATTCCGACTGATGAATAAATTCAATCACGGCAATGGCGGTTGCTACGGATTCTCACCGTATTTCCTGATCCCCGAGCAAAAAATGCCCGACAAAGAAAATCTATGAACTGCGTTTATTCTTTTGTTGAAATGAGTATATCACAGAATTTTTTAAATTGCAAGAAAAAATAACAAAAACCCCGAACCAATTCTTCTTCTCGCGGTTCGGGGTTTAGATTTGGTCCGGCGTGTTCATTGGACCTTACCTCCTAAATTTCTCGATCTATATTTCATTTTTCTTCGTTTTGATCCTCACTTTGATATCCGATTCTCTTACTCCCTACAAGGGCTTACCGCACAGCGGCTTGATCACTGTTCAATGCTTGGATCTTGATTTCTCCGAAACACTCGGGTCACTGGATTTGTGTATTTTGGACCGTACCTCCAAATTCTTCAGTTAAACGTTACTCCGATACGATCGGGTCACTTTACTTTTTCCTTTGGACCATCCTCCGTAAATAAATGTGTGTTTCCTGTTTCATTACTCCCTCATCCGGGGTCACTGTATTCAGATCTTTGGACTTACCTCCTTTTTTAGATTGGGAAGAACTTCTCTGTTCTTTGTTTTTTATCTCTTTCTTCCTTGCACCTATATACTAACACATGTTATCTTTTTTGT
>JAZOSM010000181.1:0-3180 GCA_045657125.1 Eubacteriales bacterium | reverse complement strand
GACGGCTCCGCTTGCATCCTCTCCCGCATATTCATCCCGAATGACGGTGGGATACACGATATCGCCCAGCGCAGACAGACCGAAATTCACGATCTGCACCTCGTCGTCGGTGCTAAAGGAATAAAGACGCTCGTAAGCCTTGATAAATTCTCCCCTGAGCGCTGCGGCTGAGGTAATGGCATCCACCTCTACGGGAACGCGAATCTCGTAATTTTGTCCCTTGTAGCGCATATCCAAAAAGTATTCGCGATGGCGCTGGGAGGGCTCGATCTCCTCCCGGTCAAACCATTCGTCCGCCTCTGCCTCCAGATCGCGGAATCTGCGCTCCAGGATCTCACGGGTATTTTCAGACAGATCCATAACGTAAGTCTGCACGAAATCGCGGCGCATATTTTCCGTCAGAAGACCGTAGGCGGCAAGCAGACCCGGCGTTTTGGGAATGAGAGCCTTTTGAATGCTCATTTCCTCCATCAGTTCTGCTGCGTGGAGGGGACCCGAGCCGCCGAAGGCTACCAGGCAAAAGTCACCGGGGTTATAGCCCTTGGCAACGGTCACGTTCTTGATCTCCTTGATAATGTTGGAATTGCTGACGGCGATGATACCGCGGGCAGTTTCCAAAAGCTCCATATCGATGCCGTCGGCAAGTGCCTGAACGGCTTTCGTGGAAAGAGATGCGTCAATAGGTAGCCTTCCGCCCAAAAGACACTCCCGATTCAGGTGACCCAGCACCACGCGTGCGTCGGTAATGGTAGCCTCCGTGCCGCCGAGCTTGTAGCAGGCGGGGCCGGGATTTGCCCCTGCGCTTCTGGGACCCACCTTGAGAATTCCGCCGCTGTCGATCCAGCCGACGCTGCCGCCGCCTGCACCGATTGTGGAAATGTCAATGGAGGGAATGCGCACGGGATATCCACTGATGGTCTTTTCGTCGGATGCCTCGAAACGCCCGTCCACCACCAAACTGATATCCGTACTGGTACCGCCGATATCAACGGTGATCAGATCCCTTTCGTCGATCAGGTCGGTGATGTACCTTGCACCCACCACACCTGCCGCGGGACCGGAAAGAGCGGTCTTGACGGGAAATTTCATAGACTCGTCAATGGACATCAAGCCACCGTTGGAATGGTTGATATAGGTATTTTTAATACCTATGGATTCCAGCGTGCTTTTCAGGTTATTCATATACTTCTTCACTTCGGGACCCACGAAGGAATTCAGTACCGTTCCGCAAAGTCGCTCGTACTCGCGGAACTGCTTGGAAAGATCTCCCGAAACGGTTAAAAATACCTCGGGATACTTCTCGGAAATGATCTCTTTCAGCTTATTTTCATTTTCGGGGTTCAGGTAGGAATTCAGCAGCATTACCGCAACGGCACCTGCGCCCTTTTCACGGATCCTTGCTACGATCTCCTCCGCTTCCCCACAATCGATTTCGCGGACCACCTCCCCCTTATAATTCAGTCGCTCCCCGATCTCAAAGCGCAGATCGCGGGAAACCAGGGTAGGAGCCTTATCCGCCTGCAGATCGTACAGATCGGGACGCTTCTGACGGCCGATCTCCAAAAGATCGCGAAAGCCTCCCGTGGTAATGAGTGCGGTTTTCGCTCCTCTTCCCTCCAAAATGGCGTTGGTGGCGACGGTGGTTCCGTGCATAAAACGGTCTACGTCCCCGCCGTCAAAGCCGTATTCCTCGGCAATGACACGAACACCCTCTACCACGGCAGCAGACTGATCGTGCAGAGAGGACGGCAATTTGTAGACCATCAATTTTCCCGTTTTTTCATCCACGGCGCAAATGTCGGTATTGGTACCTCCCACGTCCACGCCGATACGAATGGTTTTTTTCTCCATAACGACTCCTTCAAGCGAGCTTTTTCTTACCTTGTATTAAAGCACAAACATATCAAAATGTCAATTCGTGACACAGAAAAATACGAATCGGGCAAATATGCCGATTTTCTATTGACATCCCCTGTCGGCTATGCTATGAAAAACTCATCAAGGAAAGAGAGGATTTTATATGAATACACTCAACGCCGCTTCCAAGGAATTCTGGGGGAAAGACGACTCCGAAACCATTCAGAATGCAGTAGACAGCGCGAAAAAACGGGTGCAAATTCCGTTACCGTTCCGAGAAAGAACGAAAGAACGGGCGAAAACGTCTGGATCATTGATCGCGCCGTGATCCTTCCCTCTGATATAGAGATCGTTCTGGATAACGCTCACCTGCGTCAGGCAGACGGAATGATGGACAATATCTTCCGCAATTTCCGCGATATCGCCACCTACAACGAGGTCATCGGAATCCTTACCGATGTCGGCACAGAGGAGCTGGCCCATATGGAAATGATCGGTGTGATTTTGTACCAATTAACCAAGGGTCTTTCTCCCGAGGAGATCCGCAAGGCGGGAATGGATGCATATTTTGTAGACCATACCGCGGGGATTTATCCCGTTTCCGCCGCAGGCGTCCCCTGCGATATGAAGTATATCGGTGTCAAAGGTGATCTGCTTGCCGACCTGAACGAGGACCTTGCCGCCGAGCAAAAAGCCCGTGTCACCTACGACAACATTCTCCGTCTGGTGGACGATCCCGACGTGCGTGATCCTATCAAGTACCTGCGTGAACGGGAGCTGGTTCATTATCAGCGTTTCGGCGATGCGCTCCGCATTGCCACCGACCGCCTTGACAGCAAAAACTTCTACGCCTTCAACCCCGAGTTTGACAAGGGTTGCGGGTGTTAATTCAGCCAATTCATCTGCTTCATAAAATCGAGCGAAACGAGGAAAAGAAGAAAATGGCGAGGGCGTTTACTTTTCGTAAATAACCGAGCAATTTTTGAACTTTGACGAAGTTGCAGCCGATTTTGTGAGGCAGAGAAAAAAAGAGCCCAAATGGGCTCTTTTTTTATGAACGCGGAACCTTTTTGCAAAATTGTTCGATTTTGTTCGAAGTTTTTCCGCCCGTCCGACTTTATATCAGAATGCAAAAATAAGAAAGCAGATGGGGTCATCCATCTGCTCTTATCTGTTAGACATATTGGAATTTGTCTTATTGTCAAATCAATTTGAATTTAAAGGTCTATGTACATAATTGTTGATGAAGTATGGAAACCCACTCTTTCATACAAAGGGATTGCTTTCATATCTGCGGAATTGAGTATTGTTTTAATTCCAGAT
>JAZOSM010000180.1:0-18613 GCA_045657125.1 Eubacteriales bacterium | reverse complement strand
TACCCGATCACGTTTACGACGGTCACGACGACCTTATTTGTAACGAATGCGGCTACGAGAGACCTCCTTATATGGTTGGTGATACCGACGGAAACAACGAGCTTTCCATGGACGACGCCATTCACCTTCTGTTCCACGTCAACTTCTCTGATCTGTATCCCGTAAATCAGCCTGCGGATTTTGACAACAACGGCACGGTGGATATGGACGACGCCATTTATCTTCTGTTCCACGTCAACTTCCCCGAGATTTATCCGCTGTTTCCCGAAACAACGGTGGATCTGAGCCAAAACCAGCAGAAAAACGGTTTGGTCGTCTGCATTGACGCAGGTCACCAAAGAAAAGGAAATTCCGAGAAAGAACCCATCGGCCCCGGTGCAAAGGAAACTAAAGCCAAGGTTTCTTCCGGTACCAGCGGAAAAACCAGCGGTCTTGCGGAATATGAATTGAACCTGCAGGTTTCCCTGAAACTGCAAAAAGAATTGGAAGATCGCGGTTATACCGTCATTATGGTCAGAACCACCCATGACGTGAATATCAGCAATTCCGAGCGTGCTGCCATTGCCAACGAAGCAAATGCCGACGCCTTTATTCGTATCCACGCAAACGGCTCTACCAACACCTCGGCAAACGGTGCTTTTACCCTTTGCCAGACTGCATCCAACCCCTACAACAGCCATTTGTACAGCCAAAGCTACGCACTCTCCAAAGCCGTTATTGATGAATACATTGCGGCTACGGGAGCAAAGAATATGGGTGTACGCAAGGTTGATAATATGAGTGGTATCAACTGGTGTCAGGTTCCCGTAACCATCGTGGAAATGGGTCATATGACCAACCCGAAAGAAGATCTGTTGATGGCATCCGACGAATATCAGGAAAAAATGGTAGACGGACTTGCCAACGGACTTGACAAATATTTCGGAAAATAATCCCCGTTAAAATTCAAAACTGCGTTCGAAAGAGCGCAGTTTTCTTTTGCAGATCGGAATAAACCTTCATTTTTTTGAAATACTATCCAAAAAAAGGAGGTTTTGTTATGGTAGAACAAGATACGATCAAATTGCTCCGCGAATGTGACGCGGGGGTGCAAATGGGAATTGAGTCCATAGATGACGTGCGCGATTTGGTGAGAAGCCCCAAATTGAAAGAGCTTTTGGTCAATTGCAAACGTGAGCACGAGTCTCTTTGTCGCGAAATTGAAAATGCGCTGGGGCGCTTCGGTGACGAGGGAAAGGACCCGAATCCCATTGCCGAGGGGATGAGTAAGCTGAAAACCGAGTGGAAAATGCGAATGAAGGACTCAGACCATACCGTAGCGGAATTGATGACGGATGGGTGCAATATGGGCGTGAAATCCTTAAGCCGTTATCTGAATCAATACGAGGCGGCAGACGAAAGCGCCAAGGACATTGCCAAAAGGCTCATTTCTCTGGAGGAGAATTTGGCAAAAGAGATCCGCATCTTTTTGTAAAAAACACGTTTTTTGCTTGAAAGGCATGGGGAAAAGTAGTATAATGAAAAAAACTACGTTTCCCCATTCTGCTTTTGAGGTGAAAATATGAAGAATCCAAGGATTTTTGCTTTCGTTTTAGCGATAATTCTTTTGTCAAGCGCTCCGTTGACGGCTTGCGGTAATTCTTTGACGGCAGAAAACCAAGTAACTTCAACAAAAAAGACGGAAACAAAAACGGAAACTGCGGAAACCGACGGAACAAAAACCCTTGAAAATCCTTTGAAAAAAGAAGATTTGGAAGCGCTTCCCATTTCCTCCGACGAGATGACCTATAACGAGCGCCGACAGCTTGCCATAGACTATTTTCAGCTTCAGCTTTCGTTCCATTGGATTCCCAACGTGGAAATCAGCGATTATTTCAAGACCTATGGAATCGGCAAAAAGACCATTTCCACAAGAAAGGTATACGGAGGGATTCCGTATCAAACCAAAGGCGTGGGAAATCTGTATCGCTGGATGGAATACTACGATGAAGAAACGGGCGTTATGGACCTTGCCCGTGCCATTGAGGAAAACGGCGGTTACGGGGAAGATGGCGCCGCCATTGATGAAAAGATCGTGGGCGGACAGACTTATAGACGGTATCGCAGTCTGATGACCCTTTTCAATCAATGCTCCGCAGGATCTTGCTGGGGCTGGACCAGGGTGATCAATTCAGCCGATTTTATTTCTACCACCCATATGAATTTACTTCACGGTTTTATTCCCGTAGGATATACCTATCCCAATATGGATAAGATCGACGCCTTCGGGGTGCAAGGGGACTCCAATCCAAGCGGCTACGATACACCGGACGTGATTCGGGACTGGAATGCCGCCCACGGCGAGGATGCCATGTTCCTTTGCTATGCAAAGACCCGCCCTGCCGATCTTTTGGTGAATACGGGACATACCATGATGATCAAGGAAGTTCAGTTGAAAAATCTGCCCGACGGCACGGTGGATTGGGAAAACAGCGTTTTGATATGTATGGAACAGGTGGATGCGTGGCGAACGGAGCAAAAGCTTTCTGACGGTACTCCTTTGGTTTATCAGGGAGAAACCGCTTGTGCCTATACCTTTCAAGCACTGCAGAAGCAAAACTATATTCCCTTTACCTTTGCGGAGTTTTTAGATCCCGAGGACAAGGATGATCGGACGCTTTTGAATCTTTACCGCTTGTATGCCAAAAAGAATTCTCCCTTGGCTTCCTGCTACAAGACGTTTTCCTTTACTGCAAATCAATTAAACGAAATGTGCGGAGAAACGGTGGAGAAGGTTCAGCTTTTTACCAATCTTCCCGAAAAAAATGATTCCATCACCTTTGCACAATTGGAGGAGATGAAAATCGCATCCAACTACTCGATTTCCGACGTGTTTGTAACGGTGAAGAATCCGCAGGGAACGGTCCTTGTGAAAAACGTGTATCGCTCCTTTTCCGCCACCCAGCGTGAGATGGGTATGAAAGAAAAGAACAGTACCTACAAAAAAGATGCCGAGGGGAAGGATCTGACCATGACCGCGGGGATTTCGGAGTATGCCACCGGCGAAAACACCGTCGAAATTTCCATGCAGCTTTCCAACGGCGAAAAGCCCGTTGTTTTCAGCGGAATTTTGTTGCCATAAAAACAGGAGATAGATATGAATGCCAATTGCTGTGACAAGCGCGCCTTTGCGGAGATTTCTCTGAACGCGATTGTACATAATTTTGATACCCTTGCCGCCCTTTTGCCAAAGGGGGTAAAGACGATGGCGGTGGTGAAAGCCAATGCCTACGGTCACGGCGCCGTGGCGGTTTCCAAGGCGCTGCAGGCGCGGACGGACTGCTTTGCCGTGGCTTGTCTGAACGAAGCTTTGGAATTGCGGGATGCGGGGATTACAAACCCGATTTTGATTTTGGGATATACGCCCCCTGCCCGATACTCGCTTTTGATAGAAAGAGAGATTACCGCTACCATTTACAATTTGCAGGAGGCGCAGGAGCTTTCTCGCACGGCGCTTTCTTTGGGGAAAAAAGCGAAGGTGCATTTGGCAGTAGATACGGGAATGGGCCGTATCGGTGTGACTCCGGACCGGGCGGGTGCGGAGATTGCCGCCCAAATTGCGGCTTTGCAGGGAATTGACCTGGAGGGCGTGTTCAGTCACTACGCCTGCGCGGATGCCGAAACCGCTGATTCTGCATTGGAACAGGAAGCGTGCTTTGACAGATTTTTGGTAATTTTGGAAGAAATGGGCGTTCAGATTTCTCTGCGGCATATTTGCAATTCTGCAGGCTCTCTGCGCATGGAGAAAAAATACGATTTGTGCCGTTTTGGCATTTCTATGTATGGATATGCGCCTTCAAACGAAATGGAAATGGGAGTCACTCTTGAATCGGCAATGACGGTGAAAAGCGTGGTCATTCACGTGAAAACGGTTGAAAAAGGCACGCCCATTGGTTACGGACACAGTTACGCGGCTCCCGATCGAAAACGCATTGCCACCGTTTCCATCGGCTACGCAGACGGTTACAACCGATGCATTTCCGGAAAAGGGTACGTGCTCATTCAAGGTAAAAAAGCACCCATTGTCGGACGGATCTGTATGGATCAGATGATGGTGGACGTCACCGATCTGCCTGAAGTGAAAGTGGGAGATACGGTGGTCGTTCTCGGAAAAAGCGGTGAGGAAGAAATCAGCGCAGATCTTTTGGGCCAATGGGCAAATTCCTTCTCTTACGAGGTGCTGTGTACGTTTTTGCCCCGCGTTCAACGAATTTACTTCGATTAAAAAAGAAAATCGACTGAAGCCGTGCTTCAGTCGATTTTTTGTTATGTTTTGCGGGGATTACTTGCCGAAATATTTGTCAAGTCCGTTGGCAATTCCCTTGACCATTTTATTCTGGTAGTCATCGGATGCCATCAACAGATCTTCCTGCTTGTTGGTCATGTGACCCATTTCCAGGATGGTTACGGGAACCTGACTCCAGTTGATACCACTCATATTATCAACCTTTCGAACGCCCATATGCTTTGCTCCCGTAGCCGCAATGTATTCATCAATAACGGCTTTGGATAATGCATAGCTTTGGGTATATAAATGTCCGTTGTAGGGGTTGGATGCGGTCTGGCAAAGGGTAAAGGCTCCGCTTGCCGAGGTGTTGGTAGAGCCGTTTGCGTGGATGCGAATGAAGGCATCTGCCTTTGCATTGTTGGCAATGGCGGCGCGCTCGGAATTGCTGATATTCACGTCGTGGGTGGTTCTGACCATAATGACGGTGTATCCGCGGGCTTGAAGCTCTTTTTGCAGTTTCAGGGCAACCTGCAGGTTCAATTCATATTCCGCAAGACCGCTGGCTTTTCCGCTGGTACCGGAAGAAACCTTGGCTTTGGTTTCCTTTGCGCCGGGACCGATGGGCTCTTTCTCGGAATTTCCTTTTCTTTGGTGACCTGCGTCAATGCAGACAACCAAACTGTTATTGGGCTTTGTTGTGGTGGTGGGAGGCGTGGTAGTAGTCGGTACGCCTGTTGTTGCAGGAACCGTAGTGGTTGAGGGAACGGTCGTATTGGTGGGGACGTCCGTGTTTTCGGGAGGAGTGGTTTCCTCTTTCTTTTGCAGACACTCGGTCAGGACGTAATATACCTTTCCGTCTAAAAGGATTGCCGTCCATTCGTCACCGTTTGCCGTTACCCGAACCGTCTCACCTGCTTTTAAGGTGCAGTATAACTTTGCTTCTTTGTTGGCAAATTCTCTTACCTCTGCATCTTTGACAAGGAGCACTTCCCCCAAAACCTTGGGCAAATTCTCTTGGGTGATTTTTTCGTAGGGTTCTTTGGTTTCCTCTTGGGTTTTGGTGGGATTCTCGGCTTTGGTTTCTGCGGTGACGGTTTGTTTCGTCGCTTCGGTAGTTTTCGTTTCTTCAGGAGATTTGTCCGCGGAAAAGTCATACTTTGCAAGCATAACGATGCTCAATGCCATAATTCCCGCAAGCAAGAAAATACCGATTCTTTTTATGATTTTTTCCATGTTTTTGCTCACTTTTTATTCGTAGGATTTAATAAAGTCGATGTTTTGCTTCTCGATGCTGCTCAGCATGGAGTCTTTGAAATTGGCAGGCTTGATGTAGCCGTTGTACCAGGATTTGGAGTTAAAATAACTTTGTATGCTGCTGTCGCTGAACAGTCTGCCGTGTCTTGCGTAGATTTCGTTTCTTGCAAGCTTCAGTTGATAGGAGGACAGACCTCTGATGTCACTGTAGGTTAACAGTCTGGAAGAACTTTGAGGGAGAATATAGCCGGAGGTTTTGTTAGCCGTTGTGGCTGTTGGCGTAGTGCCGTTTTCATAAGCCTTGAGAAAGTCGACGTTCGCTTTCTCAACGCTGTTCAGCACGGAAGTTTTGAAGTTGGCGGGCTTGATATAGCCGTTGTACCATGCTTGGGAATTGAAATGACTTTGCAAATCCTTGTCGTCGAACAGTCTGCCGTGTCTTGCAAAAATTTCATTTCTTGCAAGCTTCAGCTGATAAGTGGACATACCCGCAATATCGGAATAGGTCAAAAGCCTTTGTGCACTTTGGGGGAGAACGTAGTAGTTGTTGGTTTTTGCCGTTTGCGTGGTAGTAACGGGGGCAGGCGAGGTAATGAAAGGTGCGTTATAGCGCTGATTGAAATTCATAATTTCCACGGGCATGGTGGAAAGGGAGGAATTGGTGATATGAACCGTAATGGCGTCACTGAAAAATGCCAATTCTCCTGCGATCACGAATCCGTTCTCTGCGTAGGAGAAGGAGGCGGTGGTATTCTGAATCTGAGCAATTCCTTCGTTGATTTTTGCTCCGTTGATATATTCCAAAGAGAAGTGCAACGAGGTGCTGTCACCTTTGTGAATGGTCAGCTGTTTCTGTGTATTTCCGCTGATTCCCCAATAGCCAACGTAATCGTTGACGGAAAGGGTTTGGGTCGAGGAAAGATCACCGCCGCCCGAGTTGGTTTGTGCATCGGAGCTGTTTGCATCCGCGGCAGTCTCCTGTTCTCTTTCAGTGACTTTTCCGCAATATTTGCAGATAGTGTCGCTTACGGGAACACTTTTGCCACAGCTGATACAGGTTTTTTTGCGAAAAAGGTCGCAAGAACACAGGGATAGACATATAACGAGGGCGAGGGTGAGTGCAAGAATTCTTTTCATAGTTTTTCTCCTGATGTAAGAAAATGAAATCGCTGATATTACTCTATCATTTCTGTCATGATTTGTCAATAAATTGGAAAAAGTTTGAAACGGCTGGCAAATGAAAAAGGACCGCAAATTTTTGCGGTCCTTTTTATGTTATGAAATGACTTACCCGTTTTTCTTGGGGAAGGGTGCGAATGCGATGGCAGAGTACAGAATGGAGAACAGGAAACGAAGTCCGGAGGTTTCCTGCATCTTTGCCATAAACAGAGTCTTCAAAAAGTCGATGGTGATTTCGGGCTTAAGATCGATCAAAACGGAAACGGAAGCAAAGAGAGGAACGATCAAAAGCAGTGCTGCCATAACGACAATGAAGATGACGGGGATTACAATGTTGTACTCGCCCTGTACCTCAATGGAAATATCTTCCTCGTCTGCATACAGGTGGAATTTAAATCCGCCCAGAGTCCACAGATAGGTGAAAATGGACAGCAGGGAATAAAGAACGGTGAGGATAACCATAAGGACGGTCAAAGAAGTGTAGGTGGCAAAAATAGCGCCCCAGGAAATCAGATATACCAAAGCTTGAGTTGCGTGCTTTACGGACTGACCTTCGGTATGCAGCAAATTGTGCAGACGCTCTGCGGGAATATTGGCAACGGAGAGAATATAACCCAAAATGTAAACGATGATCGCAAGACCTGCGCTGATCAGTGCCACAGGCAACATGAAAATACCTACGAGAATTGCAAGAACCGGCGGCATTGCCAAATATTTTTTGAGCTTAAAGGCTTCTTTCAGCAGCCGTGTTGTTTTTTCTACGTAGTCGTTTGAAAAGTTCATAAGAAAACCTCCTAATTTTTAAATGGTGGAAAATCCACGGCATCATTGTACCATGTGAAGGGAAAAAATTCAACATTTTTTTGCATTTTTATGAATAATTTTTGTATTTTTTCATGAAACCGGGAAAATTAAGTAGAAAAACGGAAGCAATTTGCTTCCGTTTTCCAAATCTTTTATTTTCTGAATTTTGCTTGATTTGCGGTGTCTATCAACTGACGCAAAGGCATATCCTCCTCTGCCTGAATCAGATCGATCACGGTTTGGATGCCCTCGCCCGTGTAAACGGGGGAAGCGATTCTGCGGAACTTGTCGATCAGCCAGGGCAGACGAATGTTCTCGTGGGCTTCGCCGCGGGGCTCGCATTCCGGAGAAATCAAGGTTCTTCCGTCGCGCGTAACGATTTCCGCGCGGCAGATACGCTTTGCGGGGAACTGTGCGTCAAGGTCGGGATCGGTTTCAAAAGAAAGCTTTTGCATCATATCCACCACGCGCTTTTCACCCAGATTTTCTTTGCATACCTGCGCGTAGCCGAAATCCTTATAGATCAGGGCGGCGGCAACGGGATACGCGATGTTATACTGAGCCTCGTCTGCGGTTTTGGGGACGATTTTGGAAAGCTGTGTTGCTTTGTAGAAGGTTTTGATGGTGACCTTTTCGATGTCTTTATAGCTTATATGATGCTCGTTCAAAAGACCGATGCAGGCATCAATGGCAGGGTGACCCCAACGGCAACAGGTATAAGGCTTGAAATAAAGCTTCATAATCTCCCAGTTTTCGCCGAGATCGTCCAGATAATGCTTGTATTCCTCTGCTTCCAGAAGGTTTTTGTTTCCTTGGAAGCCGTTCATGGAAGCCATCACCGCAAGTGCGCCGATCATTACGCCGAAAGGAACGCCGTCTTTATTCATGGAAGGATATTCCACACTGCGGATGCCGGGAACAAGAGGTGCGTTAAACTCTGCCACGGAAAGAACGTTGTTCATTTCCTCGGGGGTGAAACCGTAGATTCTTCCTACGCCTGCCGCTACGCCTACCGCACCGAAGGTGCCGCTGGAATGGGCGTATTTGTAGTAATCCATAATTGCCACGCCACTGCGGATGCAGGTTTCATACGCCACTACCAAAGCGGTGAAAAATTCGTTGCGGCTGATATTTTTTTCATAAGCTGCCGCCAAAATTCCTCCGATGAAGGAGGTGCCGGGATGGGCGCGGATAATGTTGTGTCCGTCGTCAATGTCGTAGGCGTTGGAGCTGTGACCCATAGCGCAGGATGCACCCATAAAATTAAAGGTCTTGTCCGAACCGATGACGGGGATATCACCCTTGCCGTAAAGGTTTTCCGCAAGACGCAAGCCCGCTTCAAACTGCTCACTGTGACTTCCGATGAGAAGTGCTCCCATCAGATCCAAAAAGCATCCGCGCACCCGTTCCTTTACGGAATCGGGAAGATCTTCCCAACGGGTATTCAGTATGAAATTTTCAAGTTTGTAATCGGTTTCAAAGATCATCTTATTTATCCTTTGCAAGGTCGCAGACCAGTTCGTATGCAAATTCCGTGTAGGGAACGATGGTGGAGATTTTAAGGTATTCCTTTTCGCTGTGGTCAAGGTCACCGGTGGGACCGAGACTGTCTACGCAGACGTCACAAAACTGCGACATATGATTGGCATCGCTGAGACCGCCGCGCTTTTTCAGCTGAAAAGGTCTGCCCATACGCTCTGCCACACTGCGCATCCGTTCTACGTATGCAAGGGTTTTCTCCGTGGGAATCAAGGCGGGAGAGACGCGATGGGTAAGGATCTCGATGCCGTAACCTCCTTCTTCGGCGTGCTTCTTTAGTTCTTCGATGCAGGCGTCGATTTTTTCACGCATTTCGGGAAGACTGTAGCGAATGTCCCACTCAACCAGCGCTTCAGGTGCTACCACGTTGCGCTTTTCACCTGCGTGAAATACGCCAACGTTCACGGAGGTATTGGTTTCTTTCGAGTGGAATGCGTGGAGCGTATTGATCCAATGAACCGCTTCGGTGATGGCGGAAAGGAAGGGCTTTTCCAGCATATAGCCTGCGTGTCCGCCTTTTCCGATGAATTTTACGGACAAGGCGGTAGAGCCTTTTCTTTCAACGGTCACTTCTCCTTTTGAACCGCCTGCTTCGAAAACGAAGATTTTATCGCACAAAGCGGCGTAGCGGTGCAGAATGGGGCGGGACCAAGGAGAGAAAACCTCCTCGTCGGGATTGAAAATGGCAACGATGTTCAGGGCGTCGTTTACTTCCTTGGGAAGCGCCTCTAAAATATGAAGCATGGAAAGACAACCCTGTTTCATATCGATTACGCCTACGCCGTAGCATTTTTCTTCGTCGCGGCGGAAGGGGCGTTTTATCGCTTCCCCTTTGGCAAAGACCGTATCCACGTGACCGATGAGCATCAGGTCGTATCGGGAAGCCTGGCGGTTTTTTACCACCGTGCAATTGCCCGTGTCGGGGCGCAGATCGTATTTTTCCACGATCCAGCCCATTTTTTCAAAGCGGTCGGCAAAAAAATCACCTACGGCGGTGATTCCCTCGGGATTTCCTTGACCGCTGTCAATGTTGACAATGGTTTCCAGTTCCTGAAGGTACCGATCCAAATCCAAATTCAGCGGCATCTTACAGCTTGATGAAGTTGTTGCTTCTGGTGGTGGTGGCGGGGGGAGCGAAATCCAGCTTTTCATCGGCAATGCCCAAAATGGTTTCGGGACGGATCCAGGGTCTGGACTGGATGGCACTGGTTTCTTCGTGGGTCAGATAACCCTTGTAAGCGGTCAGACTGCGGCGGATAAAGCCGTCGGTGATACAAGCCTTTTCAAGACCGTTGTTGAGAATGTTCAAAAGCATGGGCAGGGTTTCTGCAGCCAAAGCAACGGTGGTGGAGTGTGCGACGGCACCGGGGATGTTGCTGACACAGTAGTGAACCACACCGTTAACCACGTAGCGGGGATTGTCGTGGTGGGTTTCGTGGCTGGACTCGATGGCACCGGGATCGTCGTTGGAAATGTCAACCAAAACGCTGCCGGGCTCCATCAATTTAAGCATTTCTTTATCAATGAGAAAGTCCTTGCGCTGCTTGGGCCATTTTACGCAGTTCAGAACCATATCGGTCTGAGGCAGCACGGAAGCAATGGTCTCTTTGGTACAGAACATCGTATTGATTTTGTTGTTGTACTTGTCACCCAGCATTTTCAAGGTGCCTACGTTGATATCCATTACGGTCATATTGGCACCCAAAGCGTACAGTACGGAGAGCGCACCCTGACCGACGATACCGCCACCCAAAATCAGAACGTTCATACCGGGAGCACCTGCAAATCCGCCTACGAATTTGCCCTTGCCGCCGTTGATGGTCAGCATGGATTCCAGACCGAACAGAGCGCCCTGCTTGCCTGCGGCTTCACAGTTGGGAGAGCCGTAGCGGTGGCTGTCCTCTGCGGTGATGGCAATGCACTTGCTGTCAAGAATTGCCTGTACTTCTTCGGGATGTCCTGCGGGGTGAATGCAGCAGTAGATCATCTGACCCTCGCGCAGATACTTGTACTCGGATTCCTCGATTTCCTTGACCTTTGCCAAGAAGTCACAGGCGTTCCAAAGCTCTGCGGCAGTGTCTTTGATTTCAGCGCCTGCCTTTGCATAGGCTTCGTTGGAAAAGCCGGAGCCGATGCCGGCATCTTTCTGTACCAGAACCTTGTGTCCGGCACCGACGATGGTTGCAACCTCGATGGGAGTGCAGATTACACGATTTTCGCCAACCTTAATGTCTTTTAATACGCCAAATACCATTTTTATATCCTCCAATGGTTTAATTTCACACAGTTCAATATATCACAGTTCATTTTGCTTTTCAAGGGATAGTTTTTGTTTTTCGTCAGTTATTTTTTGCTCTTTTTTAAGCCACAGGGTAAGACTTGACAAAAGAGTGATCAGCCACAGCAGAACTCCCGCCCACGGCGCGGCAGGGCGAAGGGAATAAGCCGAAAGGGGCGGAAAGAGGCAGTCGGAAAGATTGCCCAGAGAGAAGATGCTCGCAACACCGCGCGGAAAGATGGGGGATGTGATTTGCAGCAGAAAGAGAAGGGGCGGCAGAAGGGAAAACCATTTCCAAATCGTTTCTTTTTCCTTTTGCGTCCGCAAATAAAAGCACAGAAGAATAAGGGGAAGCATTCCCATCGTGCGGCAAAGTCCTCTGAAAAGAAGGGCGGGGAAAAAGGGAAGGGTTCCGCCCCATTGAAGGGGTTCAGGCTCCACCGTTCCCGGAGCGAAAAACAGCGCCGTAAAGTGCAAAGTCACACAGCAGATCAACGTAAGGGCAAAAGCTACTCCCGAAAGAACAAGCAGGGGGGAAAGAGATTTTTCCTCTTTCTTTCCGCGGCCTGCCACAGCCAAAAGCAGGACGGTTAACAGGCAGGCGGTCAGTTCTTCGGAGGTTGCCAAGGTTTCACGGTTTGCGGGAATGGGATTCAATTCTTTTTCCGCGATCTTTTTTTCTTTTTGATCAAGCAGATTTTGCAGCAGGGTGTGATCCTTTTCGGAAAGTTTTTTTTCCGTTCCGAAATAAAGGTCTTTGTTTTGCAGAAGGCTTTCTTCCAAAAGGGTAACGTCGTAAAGCAGAGCATTTTCCCCGGGGGTTTGCGGGGTATCGTCTGCCGACAGCTGACGGAGGTCTATTTCTCCGAAAGGACTTTTGTTTTTGCAGAATTCGTAGAGCCCCTCTTTATCCCTCTCCCGAAGGATTTGTTCCAATTCTTTGACGGTATCCTCGTCTGCCTCGGCGTTGACAAGGTGCGCGTAAAGGGTAAGCCCCTCGGCGGCAAAGTAAGAGGACCAAGGGGAAAGCTCAAATTTCAGAGCGCTTTCGTAAAAGATCTTTTCCTCCGAAAGGGCGGCGCGGGTTTCCTCGGTGGCAAAAGCAAGTTTTGCTTCGGCATCGGTAAGGGCTTTTTCCAAATCGTCTCGTTCTTCTGCAAAGGAAAGCGCAGTCTGCCCCGTCTCGGGCAAATACAAAAAGCCCGTCAAGCCTATGAGAAAAATCAGAAGAAAGAGCAGCAGGAAAAAGCACCACTTTTTCAAAAAGGGAAATGCAGAAAAGAATCGGTTCATATTTCCCGATCCAAGATCAGTTCTACGGGACAGTGGTCGCTGCCCAAAACCTCGGGGTGAATAGAGCTTTCCGTAATGGCGTCGTTCAGGTCACGGGAGACTACGAAATAGTCGATTCTCCAGCCTACGTTTCTCTCTCTTGCCTTCATACGGTAGCTCCACCAGGAGTAGGCGTTTTCCCGATCGGGATAGAGATGGCGAAAGCTGTCGGTAAAGCCCGCCTCCAAAAGACGGGTAAATTTATCCCGTTCCTCGTAGGAAAAGCCGGGGTTGCCGATATTTGCCTTGGGATTTTTCAGATCGATTTCCTCGTGGGCAACGTTCAGGTCACCGCAAAGGATGACGCTTTTTTTCTCGGCAAGAGACGAAAGATATTCCCGCAGATCGTCCTCGTAGCCCATACGGTAGTCCAGACGCTTTAATTCTGCCTGTGCGTTGGGCGTATAGGAATTTACCAAATAAAAGGAGTCGAATTCCAAGGTGATCAAACGTCCCTCGTCGCTGTATTTTCCATTGATGCCGAAATGAACGGAAAGGGGATCGTGTTTGGAGAAAATTACGGTTCCGGAATAGCCTTTTTTCTCGGCACTGCTCCAAAATTGGCGATAGCCGGGCGTTTCGATTTCCGCCTGCCCCTCTTGCATTTTACTTTCCTGAATACAGAAAAAATCTGCATTTGTCTGTTGAAAAAAATCCAAAAAGCCTTTGCCCATACAGGCGCGCAAGCCGTTTACGTTCCAAGAGATGAATTTCATTTGGCAGTTACCTCCATAAGTTTCTTCCATTATATCGGTATCCTGTAAAAAAGTCAACGAAAGCCCGTCCGAAAATGACATTTTTCGCCCGAGAAGGGAGGTAAAATGTCGTTAACCACAAGGAAAGGAAAAAAGAAAGATGAAATTGATTACAGCGGAAAAAGACGGCGATCTGCTGGCGCACGTGAAAGGGGATATTGATCACCACAGCGCGGCGGGAATTCGCGAAGAAATTGACCGCCTGTTGGAGGAAAAAAGCCCGAATCGGCTGCTTTTGGATTTGGGAGAGACGGATTTTATGGATTCTTCCGGCTTGGGATTGATTCTGGGCAGAAAAAGAAAAACCGACGAAATGGGAATCGGACTTGTTCTGCTCAATCCCACGGAGGGGTGTAAAAAGATCCTGCATTTGGCGGGAATGGAACATCAAATCGAAATGAAATATATGTGAGGAAACAAAAATGAAAGAACTGATCAATTCTGCCCGCGTGCGCTTTCTTGCCGTGAGCGAAAACGAAAGCTTTGCCCGCACGTTGACGGCAGGCTTTTTGATGCACCTCAGGGTCACACCATCTCAACTTGCGGATATCAAAACCGTTGTAAGCGAAGCGGTTACCAATGCCATCGTACACGGCTATCGCGGAGAAAACGGAAGAAATAAGGAAGTGCTTTTGGAGCTTTTCTTTTACGAAGACAGAACACTTCTGGTTCGCGTGACGGATCGCGGACGGGGCATCGAGAGCATTGAAAAGGCTATGGAGCCTTTTTATACCACCGATCGTGAAGGGGAACGAAGCGGAATGGGGCTTCCCATTATCCGTGCTTTTTGTGACAGCGTCAGAGTAACCAGCCGTCCCGGATACACACGGCTTTCCATGAAGAAAAAACTCTGATGACTTGTCACATTTGCGATCCCGAAACGCTTCTTGCCGCGCAGAAGGGCGACGAAAAGGCAATGGAGGCCGTCGTGTCATCCAATCTGGGTCTGGTGAAAAGCATTGCCTTGCGCTTTGTGGGCAGAGGGGTGGAAACGGAGGATTTGATACAGATCGGAACGCTTGGAATGATCAAGGCGATTCGCGGATTTCAGGTGAGTAAGGAATGTAAATTTACCACTTACGCCGTGCCCTTGATTATGGGAGAAATCAAGCGCTTTTTACGGGACGACGGTTGGATCAAAATCAGCCGCGATACGAGAACGAACGGAGCAAAAATCTTTCGCTTCACGGAAGAATACGAGAAAAGAGAAGGCAAAAGTCCTACCATGGAGATCATTTGCCAAGCCTTGGAATTGCCCGAGGAAAAGGTGGTTCTGGCAATGGAGGCTTCCCGTCCTGCCTTATCACTTTATGCGGAGGATGAAAACACGGGTTTTTCCCCCGAGAAGATCGTGGGGGAGGACAATATCGAAGCGCTGACCACCACCCTTGCCTTGCGTGAAGCGGTGTCGGCTCTCCCGAAGCCTGAAGCAAAACTGATTCGTCTGCGCTATTTTCACGGTTTGACCCAGGAACAAACCGCACGACTGTTGGGGCTGACCCAAGTAAAGGTTTCCCGGGAAGAAAAGCGCATTTTAAAAAAGATGCGGGAAGAATTTTTTTCCGCCTCCTAAAGAAAAAACTGCCGAGTTTCATCGGCAGTTTTTTATGGTTACAATAAGATTTCTGTTAGCACCTCGATCATACGGGGATCCCGTTTATCAGCGTGGATTTCCTCCAGAACGGTTTGGACATCGTAGGGTGCGTCAAGGGCTTCCATAATCTTTTGCTTTACGGTGATATCCACACGGGCAAAACGCAAAAATTCACGGGCGCGCTCCACGGCGGACATTTCTTCGGCATCACTTCGGGAAAGGGTCAGATCACCGTTAAGGCTTGTGACAGTAACGGAGGTGCTTCGGGTTTCGGGATCGTAGGATACGTCCGTGCCGCCCTGCACGTTCAAAGGCTCAAATCCGCGGAAGACGATGCGGTAGTTTCGGTCTGTGGGAATGAAATCGGTGTTTTCGCTTGTGCGAATGCGGAAAATACCCGCTTCCTTTTCATAGGTGAAGGTGGTGAAGGAAGCTTTTCCGTCTTCATAATTACAGCTGATCCCGTCGTCCTCAAAGAGGGTGTATTCTCCGTCGGCTCCGGGGAATACGAAAACCTCCAGATTTTTTGGAGCAGCGGTGTCGTTTTCACCCTTGCGGTGAACAGCGGTGGGAATGATGGCACCTGCCTTTGCCAAAAGGGGGCAATCCTCTATGGTGCGATTCAGCAAGGCAACGCGGTGTCCGTGGTAAGTTTTTCCCGTAAAGAAATCGGTCCACGTACCATCGGGAATCCATACTTTGGCACAACCCATTCCCGTTGCTTGATCGGCGGGGGTAACGATGGGGCAGACCATCAGGGAGGAACCAAAAAGATACTGGGTTCTTTGAGAATAAGAGCGATTGTCCGCGGGATAATCGTAGTACATGGGGCGGAGCATGGGGGTAAGCTGAGTATGTTGACGGTAGATTTCGGTATAAAGGTAAGGAATCAGTCTGTGGCGGAGTCTGAGCCATTTTCCGATTGCCTGTCTGTAATCCGGATGATAATTCCAAGGCTCCTTGGAGGCAAATTCGTTTTTGTGGGAATGGAGTCTGTTGAAAGGAGACAGCACGCCCAACTGCAGCCAGCGAACGAACAGCTCGGGGTCGCGCACACCGAACATAAAACCGCCGATGTCGTGACTCCAGAAGCAGAAGCCGGAGTTGGTGGCGGTGGCGGTAAAGTATGCCTGAAAGCTTAAGGATTTCCAGGAAACCACCGTATCACCTGAAAAGCCTGCGGGATAGCGGTGACCGCCAAGCCCGCAGTAGCGGGACAGAATCAAACCGCGTTTGCCGTCGCGACAGTTATCCAAATAGTGATTGTGATTGAGAAGGAACAGGGGATCCATGCCGGGAACGGAGCATTTTCTGCCCTGTTGCCAGTCGATCCACCAATGATCCACACCGTCTTTTTCCAAGGGGTGCATCAAATACTCAAAATATGCTTTGGTAAAGGCGGGGTCGGTCATATCAAAGAGAACGGGCTCTTCATTTTCCGTATTTGTGCCCGTGGCATTTGCCATATTCTCATAGGCATCCTCAAAGCCCTGCACACCGTCTGCGGGATGGAGGTTGAGGCTGAGGTGCGCACCCTTTTCGTGAAGCTTTTTACCGAATTTTTCAGGCGCGGGAAATTTTTTCGGGTCCCAGGTAAATCCTGTCCAGCCTTTGCCGTACTTGGGATCTACGTCGGTAATGTGCCAATCCATATCCAGCACCGCCATAGAGAAGGGATAATCCTCCTTTTGGAAGCGGTCGAACAGAGCCAGATAGCTTTCGTCGGTGTAGGGATACCAGCGGCTCCACCAGTTGCCCAGCGCGTAGCGGGGAAGCATGGGCGGTGCACCGGTAATGGTGTAGAATTCCTTCAGGGTCTGCGTATAGTCACTGTGGCTGCATACGTAATATACGTCTACCGTACCGCTGCGACGGGGATAAAAGTTTCCGCCCTCGTCCCAAAGTGCTGTTTCGGAATCGTCGAAAAAGCTTCTTCCTCCGCGGTCCATAAGACCGTGCTCCAATTCTACCGATCCGTCTGCCTTATCCAGGGTACGGGCAGTACCGAAAAGGTTGTTGTGGCGGGGAGGATCTCCGAATACACGGGTGCCGAAATGCCATCTTGCACCGTAATTGGTCAGATTGTTTTTCGCGTCGATGATCAGGTTGTTGGCATTGAACTTTTTTTCGTAGCCGTAATGATAAACCAGATGATAATTTTTTGTATCGATTTCAAGTCTTGAGCCGTTGTCCCGTACGGAAAATTCAGGTGCGGGAAGATTGCGGTAAATCACGGTCTGAGAGGGGCGATCCTCGAAAATTCCTTCCGGATCGTATTCCATACGCAAAATATGATCGGTTAAAAGGGTGAAACGATACCATTCGCCGCGCACGCAAGCGGCTTTGTTGCAAGAACCGTCTACGGGAAAAGGAAATTTACGCATGACGATTTCCTCAACTTAATTTGCGGACTTTCTGGCATTCAGAATGTCCAGATGGGTCTTAACCAAAGCTTCGCCCGTGCCTACTACGTAATGGGTCTGATCTACCTCGTAGCCGCCGTTGGGGAAGGCAAAGGATGCGGGGATGTAGCCGTTCAAACCGTTGGAATAGCCACAGAGGAAAGTAGCCTTATAGGGAGAGGATTCGCGCAGATTTTTTCCCAGAGAGTCGTGCAGCTCACCGGGGATGGAGCAGAATGCCATATCGCCGCAGGTGATGGTGTAAAGAGGGATAGACTCGCTGTAGCTCTTGGTCTGCTTACCGCTGATGATTTCTTCCTTGAAGGTTCCTTGATAAACGGTCTTTTTGGCTTCGATCTTGCCGCTTTCAAGGGGAGTGGTATTTTGCAGAGCGTCACCTACTACCTTGGCAACGTCTTTGCCCTGCTGATAAAAGTCGGCGGAATTGTTCTTTTCACCTGCAATGTATCCGGTCTGGGCAAGGTTGCCTGCGGCGCCCTGATGGAAGGAAACGAGAACGCCGTAATCCTCCTCTGCCTGGGAGCGCAGGGTAGAGATGTAGTCTGCGGAAACGCGGGTATCGTTTTCACCGCCGGGTGCGGTGGGGTGGCACTGCCAGTTTACGAGAACCACGTCTTTCTTGTCACCCTCGCGCTCAAAGCGGATGACCTGCAGTACTTCGTCCCCCTCGGATTCGTGACCGACCACTTTGGGGTCCTGACCTGCGTTCAGATTCTTGCCAAGATACTCGCCCGTGATTTTGTTCACGTAGCGGCGCACGTAGTTCAGATCCTGCGTTTTGCTCTGACCTGCCGCAATCGTTGCGGGGGTCAGGTCGTACAGGGCTTCGTTTACAAGATCCAAAACAGCGGCATAGTAGATTTTTGCGTATTTACTCATACCTGCTACGTTGGAGTTGTAAAAGGCGGGGGTAGAGTGAGAGTGGGTAGCGTTGATGATGACGTTTTCAGCAGGGATTTTGAAATCGCGCTCAATGATCTTCTGCGCGTAGTTTACTACGCCACCGCCGATAGCAACCAAATCGGTGGAAAACAGGAGTGCTACGCTTTCTCCGTCGCAAATGGCGGTGCAGGTCAGCATCAGATCGTCAATGACGCTTTTGCTTAAACGGGACATATGGTTGCCGTATCCGCCGAGACCCGTGCCGGGGTCGGGATTGACCGTGGTGCGGGCAAAGCCTACGGTGAA
>JAZOSM010000179.1:0-2225 GCA_045657125.1 Eubacteriales bacterium | reverse complement strand
CCTTGTATCCGACCCGTGACATTGCAGCTGCTCTTTGGAGAAAGAAAGAGTATTCCTTTGATAAGTGTGTCTATGTTACCAGCGCAGGTCAGAGCCTTCACTTTGCGCAGTGGTTTAAGGTTGTTGGTCTGATGGGATATGAGTGGGAAGATCAACTCGTTCACGTTCCGTACGGCACCTTTAGTATCAATGGCGAAAAAATTGCTTCAAGAACCGGCAACGTTGTTTTGCTTGACGATCTGTTCCGTGAAGCAATCGAAAAAGCGGGTGCGATTATCGAGGAAAAGAATCCCGGGCTCGAGAATAAGGATGAAATTGCCAGAGATGTTGGCGTTGGCGCTGTGATTCTTTCCAGCCTTTCCGCCAATAGAATCAAGGATGTTAACTTCAATTGGAACGAAGCTTTGAATTTCGAGGGCAATACCGGTCCTTATGCTCAATATACTTATGCAAGAACTTGCAGCATTTTGAATAAATCCGAAGAAATGCCTTGCCCGAACGACGTAACCCTTTGCAACGAGGAAAAGGAATTGATTACAACACTGTCTCTTTTCCCTGAAAAGATCGTTCGTTCTTTGAATGAGTATGAGCCTTCGATCATCACTAGATTTGCTTTGGAGCTTTGTCAAAGCTTTAACCGCTTCTATAATGCTTGTCCCATTCGTTCTTCCGAGGGCGATGAAAAGGCAATTCGCCTTTCTCTTTGCCTTGCAGTGAAAAACGTTCTTGGTACTGCTCTGCACTTAATTGGTCTCAGAACCCCTGAAAAAATTTAAATTACTGGAGGAATTTGTTATGTCCGGACATTCTAAGTGGAATAATATTAAACATAAAAAAGAGAAAACCGATGCTCAGAGAGCAAAGGTGTTTACTAAAATCGGTAAGGAAATTGCTATGGCCGTTAAGGCAGGCGGAGCAGACCCCAATGCTAACTCCAAATTGCGCGATTTGATCTCTAAAGCAAAGAGCTTGAACGTTCCCAATGATAATATTGATCGCGTTATTAAAAAAGCCGCTTCTTCCGATGCTGAAGATTATGAATCCATCTATTATGAAGGATACGGTCCTTCCGGTATTGCCGTAATTGTTGAATGTGCTACCGATAACCGTAACCGTACCAGCGCCGATCTTCGTCATTATTTTGATAAATTCGGTGGTAATCTGGGTACAACCGGTTGCGTGTCTTATTTGTTCAGCGATAAGGGTATTATTCTTGTTGACGCCGAAGGTGTTGATGAGGATGCGATTATGGAGGCAGCTTTGGAAGCGGGCGCCGAAGATATCGGTCTTGAAGAAGATGCTTTTGAAGTTTTGACCCCTGTAAACGATCTTTATACCGTGAAAGATGCTTTGGAAGCTGCAGGATATACGATCCTTTCCACCGAAGAAGCGAAGATTCCTTCTTCTTACATCAATCTTTCCGATGAAGAAGCAGTTATCAAAATGAATAAGCTGATTGATGCATTGGATGACAATGAAGACGTGCAGAATTATTGGCACAACTGGGAAAACGAATGAGAAAAGACGCTGAGAAACGAAATGATTCTCATTATGCGGAAGGAGCAATTTCCATACTTTCCGTGATTCGTAATAAGTCACGTGATATTCACGAAATTTTTATTCTTCCCGATATCAAGCGCGACGAAAAGAACATTTTAAAGCTTTTCTCTGCAGCCAAGAAAAATAAAATCCCGATTCGACTTTCAAATCAAACTTTTTTTGATCAAGTAACGACAGGACATACACACGGTGGTGTAATTGCTTCTGTCGGTGAACGCAAAATGAAATCGGTTCGAGAGGTTTTTGCAAATTCCAACGGATTTGTGTTTATGATTTGCGGCATTGAGGATCCGTTCAATTTTGGCTGTGCGGTTCGCTCCTTGTACGCTGCCGGTGCAGACGGAATGATTCTTTCCCCTCGAAATTGGTTGTCTGCTGCGGGTGTTACACTGCGTTCTTCCGCCGGCACGACAGAGGCGATTCCTTGTGCTACTTATGAAGATCCTGAAGAACTTTGCGCAACTGCCAAAGAATTCGGGTTTAATATCGTTTGTGCCTGCGAAAAAGATTCTGTCAATATATTTGAAGCGCCGCTTTCCAAGCCGATCTTCTTAATTGTTGGTGGTGAAAAACGCGGAATTTCAAAAGATATTTTGAATCATGCAGACGTTAAAGTGCGAATTCCGTATGGACGTGCTTTCAACGGTTCTTTGACGGCTTCTGCC
>JAZOSM010000178.1:0-10057 GCA_045657125.1 Eubacteriales bacterium | reverse complement strand
AAAGCCCGTGTCACCTACGACAATATCCTGCGTTTGGTAGACGACCCCGACGTGCGCAATCCCATCAAGTACCTCCGCGAACGAGAACTGGTACACTACCAAAGATTCGGCGACGCCCTGCGCATTGCCACCGACCGCCTTGACTCCAAAAACTTCTATGCCTTCAACCCCGAGTTTGACAAGCCTCACCCCAATTTCGGTTGCGGTTGCCATTAAACGGGACGTCGTAGTCGCCGTCCCCTACAAGACGGCGGGAATCACTCCCGCCCTACGAAAAAAGAGCCCACTCGGGCTCTTTTTTTGTGCTTTTCGAGATAATACGGAAACTTTTTGAAAAAAGTCCCTTTAAAACTTCCTAAAACTTTATAAGACAAATAATTATCGCACACAATAACATAAAGCCCGATTTACATTTTTTCAAAAATAAGTTTACAATATGGTTTACAAATTAATTGACAAAAATATTCCTTTGTGGTATATTACAGTTGACATTACATCAAGGAGGATACAAATGGACAAACAAAAAATTTTAGAAATTATTCTAAATGATAAATACTATGCCATTGAAGATTTAAGGTATAATCAAAAAATCGGAATCAAGCTTTCTAAAGAACAATTTCAAGATTTTTTGTCATCTAAAGATGACTTGATTGATGAAAATTCTGAGTTTTTTAAGAAACTCCCTCTTAAGACTTTCAATTCAAAGCATTGCTTTTATGTAGAAGGAAAATACTTGCTTTCCACATATAACGAATATTTGAGAATGTGCCTTTCTGATTTGGAACTTAACCAAAGTTCGCTTTTTGATAGAAATGCAAAAGATATGCTAACCTCTAGATTATTTTCAGAAATCGAAGGTTCTTTGGATATCGAAAACATTCCGACCACTCAATCGAAGATAGCGGAAGTTCAGAAAAAAGAAGCGTTAACTGAAACCAATGATATCATCGTCAAAAACATGCTCAATGCGATAGTTTTTATTATCAATGAAAAGCCGCAATTCAACAAGGATAACTTACTCAAACTGTATAATATCTTAAGCAAAGATGCACTCCCCGAAGACAAAAAATTAAAAAAAGACGCTTATTATCGTCATGACAAGGTGTATATTGGCGGATTCGAAGGTGCTGATTTTGAACTTTTGGACGAGTATATGGACAGCTTATTTGAATTTGCAAATAATCAAAGTTATATAAAAGAATTGCACAGCTTATTACCATTTATATGCCACTACTACATTCTATATCTTCACCCATATTTCGACTACAACGGAAGAACTGCCAGAATGGTATCATTTTGGTTGAACTACATCTATGATATAGCAGATGCTCCATACTTTATGAGCGAAGCAATTAACGAAACAAAAAAGGAATATTATACAGCTCTTGTAAACACAAGACTTACTAATAACGATTTAACCTATTTTTTAGGATACCTTCTTGAAACGTCTATAAAGTTTAGTTTTGTATATAAAAATCTTGAGGAAATAAAAAAACTTTTATTACAAACAGGTGATACTCTCTCATCGTCTGAATGGGTGTATTTAAAGAAAATACTTGTTCATAACCCTGATGGCTACTTCAATTATAAAAAGTTTTTGGAGTATATAAGAGCAAAAATGACAAAACAAGGTGCATTGAAAATTCTTAATAATTTAGTTGATTACGATATATTAGAATGTATCAAAAACAAAAGAAACGAGTCAATGTATAGAATTAATCCGACAATTATAACCTACAAGTATCATTAACAACTTGCAAATGTTTGCCTTAACAAACAAAAAATGCTCAAAAACCCTTATAGTTCAAGGGTTTTTGGGCATCTTTTTGATTTGGTAAGATTGGTGATGCGTTACGTTTAACCACCGACCGACTAAACCAAAAAAAACTTTTATGCCTGCAACCCGAGTTTTGATAAGAACTGCGGGAAATAAAGCAAAAGCGGACTTGTAAAATGAAGTGATATAGTGATGGTAGACACTAAAAAAGTATCTACCATCACAAACACAATATGAATGAAACCCTACAAGATTTAGAGCAAAAAAGAAATGCCGTTGAACTTGATATACAGGCATTATATGAAACCTTGCAAAAGGAAATCAACGAAAAAAATCATAATCTCTTGATTGTTTTTATCAAAAATGGTATAATGAAAAAACTCCATCATGTTAGGAGGAACGGATTTATGATAGTTAAGGTATCACAAACGGCATCTAATATTAAACAATCCTTTGATGTCCAAACCGAAAACGGATATTTTAGCGGAGAAACAGGCAGCATAAGTCGTTGGCAAACAATTACATTATCCAATAGAGAAACAACCCTTAAAGGAGTTTTTAACTTATCTAAATGGGTAAATTATATCCCTTATAGGTGGATTTTTGGCAAGGCGAATATTACTCAACTTTTTCATTTATATCGTGATGAAAACATATATGGCAGCATTGTTTTCTCACAACACGGATTTTTCAAAAACTGTTATGTTATTGCTTTGGATAGCGGCGAGATTTTTCACTGTTATTGCCGTTCAAAAGGTTCTTTTGACTATGTTTCAATCTATCAGGGTGACAAACAAATAGGTCTAATTGAAACATACTTAAACACGAGTGATTTTAAATACACCCACAAACTGTATCTTTTGGACGATTATAATCAATTTGCAGATACTCTTTCGCTTTTCATTTTGTATTATGCAAGTTATAATTTTGCCCAAAGATTTCATATGTCATCAGGTTCACAATATGTTAAATCCTGGAGTTTTTCAAGATATAACAATAAGTACGATGAAAAATGGAGGGAAACATATTTCCCTGATGAAAATTATTGGGGAAAGACAAATCTTTTTAAGTAAAAAGTTATGCAGAAAAAAATTGTGTTGTATTTTAATCTTTCATATTTTTAATATCTCGCAAGAGAAATAAATGCGAAAATGCTCAAAAACCCTTATGGTTCAAGGGTTTTTGGGCATCTATTTGATTTGGTAGATTCGGTGATGCGCTCTGCATTGCTCAAGACCGCCTCGACTCCAAAAACTTCTACGCCTTCAACCCCGAGTTTGACAAGGGTTGCGGTTGCAGTCATTAACGAAAAAAGAGCCCACTCGGGCTCTTTTTTGTTGGAAAAAAAGCGGAACCTTTTTGAAAAAAGGTTTCCGCACCTCCAAAAACTTTTAGAAAGATTTTATTGTCCTCAACAGATCAAGATAAATTTTTCACATCAGATAAACTCGCCATCATTTCCTCGTGTTCCTTTATCAACCTTTTCGCCCGTCGTATCGTTATACAATTTATCCGGATCCGAGCGCTTTCATCAATAAATATTTTTGATTTCCCTTTGGAATATCGGGAAGAATGCCGATCACCTCGTATCCCTGCTTTTGATAAAACGCAGGAGCTTGCCAACTCATGGTATCAAGATGAACATAGTGACATCCTCTGGAAACAGCTTCCTGCTCCGCTTTTTGCAAAAGTTTGGAACCGATTCCCTTACGGCGGTGGTTTTCGTGCACCCAAAGAACGTCTACGTACATCCATCCCCAATAAGTACCGCCAAGGATTCCGCCGATCACGTTCCCCTCACGGTCATACTCAACGATATTCAAGGGCGCATGACCGTCCTCGCCAACGTTCGCGTTATTAAATGCACTCAGCGCTTCTCGGATATATTGGATTTCATTTTCGTCGTGGGAGATCTTCATACAAGCACCTCACTAAATTTCACTTTTGCGCTTTCTTATAAAATCGGATTGCCAAAATCACACAAACCGCAATTCCCGCCAGATAGGGAATCGCAGATAAAAAAGCAAGACTTGCAGGCGCGCTGAAACCTGCGTGCTCAATGCCGCAAAGCATATCCCGATACCGATAGGCAACCTCAAAGCACATCACGTCAGACAGCACGATGGCAAGTAGCGAAAATACAAAACTCAACTTTTTCATTTACCTCGCCCTCCGCAAATCTTCGTTTTATCTGACAACATTATACCGCAAAATAAAAAAAGAATCAAGAACCATCCCTGTCTCTATCCGGCATTTGAAAGTTTATTCCGAAAAATGCATAACTATTTACAACCTGTTTTTAAAATGATATAATAATATGACACGGAAATGCTTAAATTCTCCGATTAATTGCCTAAATAAGAGGTATAAAATGAGAAAAGAAAAAAAGAGCAAGCGTTTTATCAGAACCTATTCCCAGGATATGGGCTCCACGGAAATCTGGGTAGATAAGGAAACGGGTGTAAACTATCTGTACCATTGCAGCGGCTACAGCGGCGGTATGTCCCCCCTGCTGGACGCATTCGGCAAGGTCGTCGTTACCCCCATTGAAATCGAGGAAAAGAAATGAAGCTTATACTGGAACAGCTTTTTACCCTATACCTGTTTTTGTTTTTAGGTTGGCTTTTCGGAAAGCTGAAAACCAAAAATGCCGAGCAAACGGGAATTTTGTCCTATCTTTTGGTAAACCTCTTTTTGCCCTGCAAGGTGTTTCGCTCCTTCGCCACAAACTTTACCCCAAAATATCTTTCCGCAAACTGGAAGTTTCCTTTGATCGGACTGGGGCTTCTCTTGCTTTTGGTTCTGATCTCTCTGCCTATTTCAAAGCTTTTGACCAAGCACCCTTACGAAAGAAGGGTCTATCAGTACTCCATCCCCATTTGCAATTACGCCTATATGGGTTACGTGCTCATTGAGGAAAGCTTCGGCTCCGAGGCATTGACAGGCCAGATCCTGTTTTGTATTCCCATGATCATCTACACCTACAGCATCGGCTTCGTTCTCCTGACAGGCAATGGCTTTTCGTGGAAAAAAATGGTCAACCCCATGACCTGTTCCATTTTGCTCGGTGCCATCTGCGGTCTCTGCAGCTTCAAACTCCCCGCCCTTGTCAGCAGCATTCTTTCCTCCGCCTCCGGCTGTGTAGGTCCTTTGAGTATGCTCCTTGTGGGAATCAGCCTTTCCGCTTTCTCCCTCAAAAAGCTTCTGCAGAGAAAATCCCTCTACGTGTTCTCTTTGCTCCGTCTCGTTCTGATTCCTTTGTTGGCGTTTGCTCTTTGCAAAATTTTTGCTTTAGACAGCGTACTGCTGTTCGCCATCATCGTAACTTGTATGCCCTGCGGCTTGAACACCATCGTTTTCCCCAAGCTTGTGGGAGAAGATTGCAGCCTGGGAGCAGGTCTGGTTCTTACGACACACGCCCTCTCCTGTGCCACGCTCCCCTTTTGGCTCATACTCATTACATAAAAAAAGTCCGACAAACTTGTCGGACTTTTTTCTTTTAATTGAAAAGAATCTCGTAAAGCTCTTTGACAAGGGGGCGAATCTTGTCCAAAAGCGATTTTTCGGGCACGGGTGCGGGTGTCTCGCTCGTGGCAGGGACGTAGTCGATATCCAGTGTTGCAAGAATGCCCTTTGCAACGGCAACGCCCATAGCCTTTTGTTCAGATTCCGTATCGAGAATCTGCATATCCTGCTTGTTATCCACAAATGCACATTCCACAATCACTGCAGGGCATCGGGTTTCACGAATAAAGCCGTAATAATCCTGACCTGCGGAATTTTTTCTGGTCTTGGCGCCGCGGCTGTTCTGCCCAACAAGGACGATTTCTTTCAAGATGTTTTCCGCAAGATCCTTTCCCTTGCCTCCGCCGTGATGATGGTAAACCTCCGCCCCGTCACCGCCGCCTGCGTTGTTGTGAATATCCACCGCAAGATCCGGCGCAAAAGCATTGCACTCGCGGATTTCATCATTCAACGGATCATTTTCATCCTTGGTACGGCTCATCAGCGTCGTAATGCCGTGGCGCGCCAGTTCCGCGTTGCACGAAAGGGCGATGGCAAGATTCAGATCCTTTTCCCGAAAGCCGTTTGCCGAAGCTCCGGGATCGCTTCCTCCGTGCCCTACGCCAATAAATACTTTTTTCATAAGTTCTCTCCTTCCGTAGAAACTTCTTGCGCACCTTGCAGCTGCTCCGCGGCAGCAAGGGCGCGTTCCAGTCGTTCAATGGTTTTGATCAGATCGCGATTATACTCTGCCGTAATGGTTACCCCCTCTGTATCGGTCAAAAGCGTAGTTGTGGGATATAGGCTCATTACATTGTCAACAGTTCCATCTGCATTTGGAGCATTGCAAGGAACAGGCTCTTTGAACGGCTCATATTCCGTTGCGGTGTCACCGAGTTCCAACTGCAAGTTCCATACCTTTACTTGATTAATATCGTCTACATTGCTTTTATGAGGGCGAATAAAAGCGAGATCCTTTTCAAGTGTGAGCCACCCTGTGGTTGAATATTTATTGTCAACATACTTGGTTGTTCCATCGGTATATACCGCATCCCATCTGTCACAATAACTGTTATAAGATGGGTCAACGCTTTTCATTTCGCAACTAAAGCGAACCGTTGTTCCTGTGGGAATACGAACAGGAATAACAAAATAATAGTTTCCGGTCCAATAAAGGCCGTCAATGCTTTCGTCGATTGTAACCGTATCAAGGCTTCTTCTCGCATAAGCCTTGCGATAATCGACAAGGTTCTTCCCGTACTTGGTCAAGGTGACGGAGTCGATTCCATCAAACCAATAATACAAAGAGTCGGTTTCCGCATCGTAATACAGTTTTGTTCCTTTCTCCAATTCATTTGGAACATAACCAAGACTATTCGTAGAAATTTGACAATATCCGCCTTTGTCGAATGACATTGTTAGTAAACCATCGCCTTCGTTTTCCCAACCATTTAAAGTGTAAATAGTACCATCTTCAAAAACTGAATCTGATACTTCGACATTGCTCAAACCTTGAATATACGCACCGCCTTTGCTACTTTCCAAAGGTAAAAACGGAGTATATGCCGTTGCGGTTGTGCCGAGTTCGATTTGAATGTCGTATTCCGCAAAGGTTTGCCGAGTTCTGTCTAGGTTTCCTAAATCCCTGCCATCGTATGAGTTGAAGATATACAATGTTTCGCCTTCGGAAATGGTATAGGTTTTTGATTTTAAATTGGTTTCTAAGTTACCCAATCCAAAGGCACTTGCATCGGTACTCTTTGCACAATTCAAATATCTGTTCGATACGCCATCAATAACTGACGGTCTTGTTCTTTCTGCACTTACAGTATATGTGCCGGCGGGTAAGTTAATGGCATATCCGAAATGATAAGTTGTATCTGTGTCACCTGCAAAAAATGGTGATTGAAGTTGCACGATTGATTCTGTGGTAGGACACAAATTCTTACTCGCCAACTTTACACCGATTTCGTGTTCCAAGGGCGAAACGTCGGTCATTGATACTGCCGCGCCGCTTGCCGTGCCTTTCAGGGCGTTTGCAAGTAAAGATACATCCGCGTCCTTTCCGTCTCTGCCGTTGGTTCCGTCCAAGCCGCGTTCACCCTTTTCACCCTGCATTCCCGTGGCACCCGTATCACCTTTTTCGCCTTTTTCGCCTTTTTCACCCTGAAGTCCGCGAGGTCCCTGGGGACCCTGCAACCCGCGGTCACCCTTGGCACCGGGAAGTCCCCGCTCTCCTACGTTACCCTTTTCACCCTTTTCGCCTTGGGGGCCCTGCACACCACGGTCGCCCTTATCGCCCTTGGGCCCGATGACCTTGCCGGCGTTGTAGCCCGTTTGATTCTTCTTTCTCAGGATCAGCTCACCGCTTGCATTGACGAAAGCCCCCTGCACCTGATTTTCATCAATAGTCGTAATGGCATCGTAAAGAACACGGGATGAAACGGGATTTTCACTTTCGGGAAGCAGTGCGTTTTCAATAACAAGTCCCGGGATCTCTCCGCCGTCCGCGGACATGCTGATTTGACTTTCCGATTCCGGATAATCAATTTCCAATACCACGCGGGCGCTTTTGGCAATCTCCACAAGTTCCTTCCCTTCTTTGCGATACGCGGCGGCGTGAACCGTGACCCGCGGAGAAACCATTACCTGCTTCGGCAAAGACGTGCGAACGGTATCTCCCTGAATCCCAAGAGGTGCGGAAAAAATCACCTCGTCGTTTTTCGCCGTTTCAAATACCATATAGTAA
The DNA here is from genome assembly GCA_045657125.1 of Eubacteriales bacterium. Taxonomy (GTDB): domain Bacteria; phylum Bacillota; class Clostridia; order Oscillospirales; family SIG627; genus RGIG5579. Next base: position 2,027 of record JAZOSM010000178.1, on the reverse strand, counting down.
ATCGCATCCTCCGCAAGAAGTCTGTTTGGAAGACGCAAGGCAAGACAAGTGGCGTTATGCTCTCCCTCAAAGCCGCCGAAGGCACTTTTGGGGAATTTGGAATCCTGTGATAAATCAAACAAAATCTCTCTCATTTTTCTCTCCTTTTCTTCAAATCAATTCCCATTCCTTTGTCATTTGGCGGTAAATGGCGTGAACGTATGAATTGCCGCCGCGCTTTCGATACAAATCGTACAACGCCGAAACGTCCTCCAATTCATAAGAATGGATTTTCTTTTCTTTCACCCTGCGGAAATAGATACTGGTAATCAAATCCCGAAGAACGCATACATCCACCGCCTTTTGCAATTCAAGTTCCTCCCGCAATTCCACGTCCCGCGTAATATGCTGCTCCAAAAGACATCGCACGGAGGAAAGTTCTTTTTCGAATTCATCTCCGAGAAAAAGCCTCTTTTTTATTTTATTCCGCAAGGCGGGAACGGTGACCGTAACCACCGTTCCCATACTGATAAGGATGCCGAGAACGCTTCCCAAGACTGTCAAAACTTTCACGATCGCTCAAACGCTCCCTTCATTTCAGACACCGCCGCCTCCAATACCACTCGCAGTTCCCGGGCAGTGATTTTAATCCCTTTTTGCGACAGCAATTTTTCTCCCAAAATCAAAGCATGTTCCAATTTCTCACTGCCGCTGTTTTCCTTGTACATCTGCTCCACCGCGCGCACGCAGGTAGAAGCCACCGATCGAACGCATTCGTCCTGCAGTTTTTCACGAAAGAATTTTCCTAAAACCGTCCCCACGCGGGATGCAACCACGGTCAAAACCACTCCCAAAACCGCAAGAATTACGTCACCGACGCATTCCATCAACCAATCCATATTTTCTTTTCCTCCTTCTGACGTTTATTGCGGGTACGTGGCGATCATACTTGAAAGCAGTACTGACACGCAATGACAAAAATGCCAAAGGGAAAGACTCCCCATCAAATCCTTCCTTTCAATTTGATGAAAACCATTGTATTCCCAAGGATTTTATGATAAAATTTGAAAAAACAAACGAGGTATTTCCTTTGAAAATTTTACTATTCGACCTGGACGGAACCTTGATGGATACCCTGCAGGACATCACCGATTCCGTCAATTACGCTATGGAAAAAATGTCCTTTCCCAAGCGAAGCTGCCGTGAGGTACGCCTTGCAGTAGGCAACGGCGTTGTAAAGCTTGCCGAAAATCTTCTCCCCGAAGCAGACGATGAAACCATTCGGCAGTTTTTGGAGATTTTCCGCCCCTATTACGCCGTACACGCCGCCGATCAAAGTAAGCCCTATGCAGGGCTCCCCGAAGTTTTGGAGAAACTGCAAAAAGACGGCTATCTCTGCGGAATCGTATCCAATAAACCCCATGAAGCAACTTCCGAGATCGGCGCAAACTTTTTCCCATCCTTTGCCCTCTCTCTGGGTCAGCGGGAGGACATCCCCCGCAAGCCCAATGCCGCCCCTGTGGAATTTGCGCTCAAGACCCTCGGCGGTGAAAAGAGCCAATGCATCTACATCGGAGATTCCGAGGTGGACGTGCTCACTGCAAAAAATGCAGGGGTTCCCTGCATCGGCGTCACGTGGGGCTTCCGTGACAAAGAGGTTCTTTTGGAAGCAGGCGCGAAGCATCTGGCAAGCACCCCCGAGGAATTGTACAAAAGAATTCGCGAAATCTTATGAAAACATCACATTCGTTTGCCGACGGACCTACACTTGTGTCCTTGACAAAGAGTGACTCTACCCCAATGACTTGGGATTTTTTCTAAAATCAGGAGGCAGTTTTGGAAACCATCAGATTTATGACGCATAACGTGTGGAATCGAGACACAAATTCCCCCCAATGGGAAGAAAAGGGCGAGTACGATTGCGAAATTGAACGTCTGCAGGGACTCATTGACAACTACACCACGCAGTTTGCCGCCTACCTGAAGGCAAACCCCGACATTGCAAAGGATTACAAACAAAACCCCGTTAACTTTTTCCGCCGTCTGTT
>JAZOSM010000177.1:0-27276 GCA_045657125.1 Eubacteriales bacterium | reverse complement strand
CACAAAAGCAAGGAGGTAGATAAATGGAAAACCGTGTCTCCGGAACGGACGTACTCATTCGTCTGGAAGACCTTTGCAAGTCGTTTGACAACGAGCAAATTTTGAAAAGCGTTAATCTCTATATTCGCGACAAGGAGTTTGTGACCCTTTTGGGCCCTTCCGGCTGTGGAAAAACAACGATTTTGCGCTGTATTGCAGGATTTGAAACCCCCGATAAGGGTAAAATCACCTTTGAGGGAAAAGATCTTTTATCCACGCCTGCTCACAAACGCCCCATTAACACCGTTTTTCAGAAATACGCTCTTTTCCCGCATCTGAACGTCTTTGATAACGTGGCGTTCGGTTTGCGTATAAAAAAGACTCCCGAAAAAGAAATCCGTAAGCTAGCGAGAAAAATGCTTGCCATGGTTGACTTAAAGGGATATGAAAAAAGACCGATTTCCAAGCTCTCCGGCGGTCAGCAGCAGAGAGTTGCCATTGCACGCGCTCTTGTAAACATGCCCCGTCTGCTTCTGTTGGACGAGCCTTTGGGCGCTTTGGACTTAAAGCTTCGCAAGGACATGCAGTTGGAATTGAAAAATCTGCACCGTCAATCGGGCATTACGTTCCTGTACGTTACCCACGATCAGGAAGAAGCTTTGACCATGAGTGATACCATCGTCGTTATGAAATCGGGTACCATTCAGCAAATCGGTTCTCCCCAGGACATTTACAACGAGCCTGCCAACGCCTTCGTTGCAGACTTCATCGGCGAAAGCAATATTTTTGACGCACGTATGGAACAGGACCGCAAAGTTTTGCTTTGCGGCGCCGAATTCGACTGCGTTGACCCGAGACCTGCAGAGCTGGTGGACGTAGTCATTCGTCCCGAGGACGTAGAAATCGTCGCACCTGAAAAAGGCACCGTTACCGGTCGTGTGGAGGCAAGTCTCTTCAAGGGCGTTCATTATGAAATGACCGTTTCCTGCCAGCAGGAGACCTGGATCATTCACTCCACCCGTTCCGTTGAAGTGGGCCAAACCATCGGAATGTACGTTGCTCCCGAAAACATTCACATTATGAAGCGTATGTTTCCCGATAAAGAAAACAGAATCGAAGCAGTCGTTACCGCAGAGGCAAGCGAAGACGGTCTGTACGAAATCAGCTTTGACGGAAAGAGCTTTCTTCTTCCCTGCGAAGAACCCCTTTCCAAGGACGAAAAGGTTCTTCTTACCGTCGGCGGAGATGCCGTTGAGCTTTGCGAGCCCGAGGACGAAGAATTTTCCGGTGTACTGGACAGCGTCGTCTGGAAGGGCAGCTACTATGAAATGATTCTGATTGCCGAGCATCGCCGTTGGCTCATTAAGAGTCAGATGGACGAGCAGGCAGGCAGTACGGTTTCCTTCCGATTCCGCCCTGACTCTCTGAAGATTGTGAAGGGAGCAGAGCAATGAAATCGAAAAAGCCTTTGATCCCCTATCTGTTTTGGATGATAGCCTTTACCGTAATCCCCATGGGACTCGTAATCTATTACGCCTTCACAGGTGACGACGGCTCTTTTTCCATTTCCAATTTCAGACACATTTTTGATAACAAGGAAGTATATCTGGAATCCTTTGGCATCGCTTTTCTCTCTACGCTCATTTGCCTTCTCATCGCTTATCCCCTGGCTTTGATCATGAGCCGTATGGCTCCCCGCGGTCAGAGAATGATGAACATTCTGATTATGCTTCCCATGTGGATGAACTTTATTTTGCGCATTTGTGCCTTGGAAGTGCTTTTGATGCCGGAAGGCGTCATCAATCACCTGCTGAATCTGGAATCCAACCCCGTATACTACACCTGGATTGCCGTGGTGATCGGCATTGTTTACAACTATCTTCCCTTTATGGTTCTTCCCATTTACACCGTTCTTTCCAAAATTTCCCCGCCTGTTTTGGAAGCGGGTCGTGATTTGGGCTGTAACGGATGGACTTTGCTTTGGAAAATTATTTTCCCCCTTTCCGTTCCCGGTGTTATTTCCGGAATCACCATGGTTTTCGTCCCTGCCGCTTCCAGCTTTGTCATTGCAAAGCGTCTCGGAGGCTTTAACCTGATCGGCGATACCATCGACTCCTACTACAACACCAACTTTGATATGAACGCAGGCAGTATTCTCTCCTTTGTTCTGATGATCGTCATCGTGATCTCCATGGCGGTGATGAACCATTTTGACAAAGACGACGACATCGTTTTGGTATAGGAGGGAAATTATGAAAAAAACCGTTTCTTCCGCATACCTTGCGCTGGTCTTTTTGTTTCTGTACGCGCCCATTTTGGTGATGATCGTCCTTTCCTTTAACGATACGCATATCGGTATTTCCAATTGGAAGGGATTTACGCTGAACAATTACCTGACGCTGTTTGATAACTCCGAATTGGTAGAATCCCTTCTTAATTCTGTGATAATTGCAGTTTTGTCCGCTACGTTCGCATCAATTCTGGGAACCGTGGCGGCACTTGGATTGAACAACGTGAAAAAATGGAAAGGCTTTTTGATGAACCTTTCCAACCTCCCCATCATCAATCCCGAAATCGTAACGGGCGTTTCCCTGATGCTTGTATTCATTGCGATTTTTTCCATTGAGCTGGGCTTTTTCACCGTTTTGCTTTCCCACATCGTATTTAACACCCCGTACGTGATTCTGAACGTTCTGCCCCGCCTTCGCAGAATGGATAAAAATCTGTACGAAGCGGCTTTGGATTTGGGCTGTCCTCCTACAAAAGCTTTTCTGAAGGTCGTCATTCCCGAGATCTTGCCCGGCGTATTTGCAGGATTTCTGATCTCTCTGACCTATTCTTTCGACGACTTTATCATCAGCTATTTCACCGGCGGCAATTTTCAAACCCTCTCGGTCTTTATCAACAACAGCTTGAAAAAAGGCGTTCGCCCCTGGATGGCGGCTATGACCGGTGTTATTTTCGTGGCGGTACTCTTAATTCTCGTAATTATGAACGTATACGACGCGAAAGAAGAAGCAAAAAATAAGCAAAAAAATTAAATTGATATAAGGAGACTACAACATTGAAAAAAATTCTTGCCCTCACGCTTTCCCTCCTGATGATTGCCACTTTGGTACTCCCTCTCTCATCCTGTTCCGATGCCAATACGATCGTAGTATGCAATTGGGGCGAATATATGTCTACCGGAGCCGACTGTGACTACGACGTCATCAAGGAGTTTGAGAAAACCACGGGCATCCGCGTCAAATACGTAACCGCGGAGTCTAACGAAGCACTCTATTCCAAAATGAAAACCGGCAGCGGCAAATACGACGTAATCTTCCCCTCCGACTATATGGCGGAGCGTATGATTGCAGAAGATATGCTGGCAGAGCTCAATTTTGAAAATCTTCCCAACTTCTCCAACATTATGGAGGCTTGGAAAGGATTGGACTACGATCCCGAACAAAAGTATACCGTTCCCTATTTTTGGGGTACCGTTGGTATGATCTACAATGAGAAGATGCTTACCAAAGAGGATCTTGCGCTGGTTGAAGATTGCAGAGACTGGAGCCTTTTGTGGAGCAAGAATTATCCCAAGCAGATTATGATGTTTGATAACCCCCGCGACGCCTTCGGCATTGCCCTCAAGCAGCTTGGCTACTCCCAGAACACCACGGACGAGGCACAGCTTCGCGAGGCAGCAGAGCTTCTCAAAGATCAGCAGTTCTACTATGCGATGGACCAGTTCTTTGAAATGATGCCCTCCGGCTCTCTTGCAGTCGGCGCATACTACGCAGGAGACTGTATGTCCGTAATGGCAGAAAATCCCGATCTGAAATTTGTAATTCCCGAATGCGGAACCAATATGTTCAGCGATGCAATGTGCATCCCAAAGACCAGCACCAAAAAGGATTTGGCAGAAAAGTTCATCAACTTTATGCTTTCTCCCGATGCAGGCAAAGCCAACACTTCCTACGTTAACTACTCTACCCCCAACGGCGTAGTATGGGAAATTCTCGACGAGGAACTGAGAACCAGCGAGATCGCTTATCCCCAGTTCAATGAAAATTGGGAATCCTTCCGCAATCTGCCCAAGGAAACCAACGCACTCATTACCGATCTCTGGAACGATATCAAAACCAATAACAAGTAAGAAAATAGAGGAAAATCCATGAAATACACAGGTTTGAACGAGCTGAGAGAAAAATATCTCTCCTACTTTGAGTCCAAGGGACATCTTCGCCTCCCCTCCTTCTCTTTGGTGCCCCAGGGAGACAAATCCCTTCTGCTGATCAACAGCGGTATGGCACCCATGAAAAAATACTTTACCGGCGAAGAAGAACCCCCGAGAAGAAGAGTTTGCACTTGTCAGAAGTGTATCCGCACTCCCGACCTTGAGCGCGTAGGTAAAACCGCACGTCACGGCACTTATTTTGAAATGCTGGGCAACTTCTCCTTTGGCGATTATTTTAAGAATGAAGCCATTCCTTTCGCTTGGGAATTTTTGACCAAGACCTTGGAGATTCCGGAAAATCTTCTTTGGCCCTCCGTTTATGAAAAAGACGATGAAGCTTACCACATTTGGAAAGACGTAATCGGCGTTCCCGAAGAACACATCGTCCGCCTCGGCAAAGCCGATAACTTCTGGGAACACGGTACAGGTCCTTGCGGTCCTTGCTCCGAGATCTATTTTGACCGCGGTGAAAAGTACGGTTGCGGTTCTCCCGACTGTAAGCCCGGTTGTGAATGCGACCGCTATATGGAGATCTGGAACAACGTATTTACCCAGTTTGACAACGACGGCAACGGCAACTACACCGAGCTTTCCCAAAAGAACATTGATACCGGTATGGGTCTGGAGCGTCTTGCCTGTGTTATGCAGGGCGTAGACAATATGTTTGAGGTTGATACCGTCCGCAAGATTTTGGACGCTGTATGCACCGTTTCCGGCAAGGAATACGGAAAAGATGCCGATACCGACGTATCCATCCGTATCATCACCGACCACATCCGTTCCTCCACCTTTATGATTTCTGACGGCGTTTCTCCTTCCAACGAAGGCAGAGGCTACGTACTCCGCAGAATTCTGCGCCGTGCCGCACGTCACGGAAAGCTTTTGGGCATTCAGAATGCCTTCCTGACCGGTCTTTGCGACGTGGTGATCGGCGAAAACGAAGCAGGTTATCCCGAGCTTCGCGAAAAGGAAGAATACATCAAGAAGATCATCTCCATTGAAGAAGAAAAATTCAATACGACCATTGACTCCGGTCTTGCCATTCTCTCCGATCTGACCGAAAAGGCAAAGGAAAACGGCACCAAGACCTTGGCAGGCGAGGACGTATTTAAGCTTTATGATACCTTCGGCTTCCCCATTGACCTGACCCGCGAGATCGCAGAGGAAGCAGGTATTGCCATCGACGAGGAGAAATTTGCCGCGCTGATGCAGGAACAGAAGCAGAGAGCGCGCGATGCCCGCGCCAACATTTCCGGTTGGTCCGACGCGGCAAAGAGCCTGGCGGACGGACTTGCCGCTACACAGTTCTGCGGCTATGAAAAGACAAGCTGCAAGGCAAAGGTTCTTGCAATTTTCGCAGAAGACGAATCCCTTACTACCTTAAGCGAGGGCGAAGCTACCTTGATTCTGGATACCACCCCCTTCTACGGTGAATCCGGCGGTCAGGTTGGTGATACCGGTGTCATCACCGCTGAAAACGGCGGTGCGGCAGTGCTCGATACCAAGAAAAACGACGGAATTTTCCTACATATGATCCGTATGGAAAACGGATCTGTTTCCGTTGGCGACGAGGTTCTTTGCCTTGTTGACACCGAACGCAGAAGCGCCATTGCAAGAAACCATTCCACCGTGCATTTGATGCAGGCGGCTCTTCGTCAGGTTCTCGGCTCTCACGTTGAGCAGGCAGGAAGCTACGTGGACGCAGACCGTCTCCGCTTCGACTTCAAGCATTTCCAGGCAATGACCGCCGAGGAATTGACCCGTGTGGAAGCAGTTGTTAACGAAATGATCCTGCGTGCTCTGCCCGTAGAGACCATTGAAACCGACATTGAAAAGGCAAAAGAATTGGGTGCAATGGCACTGTTCGGAGAAAAGTACGGCAGTACGGTTCGCCTCGTAACCATGGGTGATTTCTCCCGTGAGCTTTGCGGCGGTACCCACTTGAAAAACAGCTCCGAAGCAGGTCTGTTCCGCATTCTTTCCGAAAGCGGTGTTGCGGCAGGCGTTCGCCGTATCGAAGGCGTTACCGGTAAGAATCTGCTGAAATACCTGTACGAAAAGGAAGCCCTCATTGCCGAGGGTGCTGAAATTCTGAAAACCACCGCTTCCCTTCTCCCCGAGAAGATCCGCGGTGTAAAGACTGAACTGAAGGAAGCAAAGGACAAGATTGATGCGCTCAATGCAAAGCTTGCCGCCGCTTCCATGGGCTCTCTCTTTGACGATGCCGTTGAAGCAAACGGTATGAAGCTTATCTTCAAAGAACTTCCCGCTGATGCAGACGCCAGAAAAACCGGTGATATGATCCGCGACAGCCACGCCGATGCCGTTGCCATATTCTATCAGCTTCGCGGAGATAAGGTTCAGCTTCTCACCGTCTGCGGCAAGGATGCCGTTGCCAAGGGCGCTCACGCAGGAAACATCGTAAAAGCTATCGCACCCATTTTGGGCGGCGGTGGCGGCGGAAGACCCGATTCCGCACAGTCCGGCGGTAAATGCCCCGAAAAAATCGGCGAAGCCAAAGAAGCATTTTTCAAACTGTTTTAAGGAGATCGTTATGGATTGCTTGTTTTGTTCCATTATCCAAGGTGAAATCCCTTCTACGAAGGTTTACGAGGACGAGGCGGTATATGCCTTCCGTGATATTAACCCCCAAGCACCTACCCACGTATTGGTTGTTTCCAAGAACCACATCCCCTCTGCGGATGCGGTAACGGCGGAAAACAGCGCGGCTGTAGCCAAGATTTTCGAGGTTATCCCGAAAATTGCAAAAATGGAAGGTTTGGATCAGGGTTATCGCGTAATCACCAACATCGGTGAGCACGGCTGTCAGTCTGTGAAGCATCTGCACTTCCACATTCTCGGCGGCAAACAACTCTCCGAAAAAATGGACTAATGGCACAGAGCGCACTTGGAATCTCTGTTGCCCAACTGAAAGCGCGCCTACGGGAAAATCCCATAGGCGCTTTCGCCTTTTACGGGCCGGAGGAACTGCTTAAGCAGTTTTATTTGCAAAAATTCGTAACCCTTATTGAAAAAGAGGGCACGGCAGACTTTAACATCGTCCGTTTGGATTTCACCCGGGATCACACCATGAGCGATCTGTTGGGCGAAGCGGAAATTCTCCCCTTTTGCGGAGAACGCAGACTGATCATTTGCCGCGGAATGTCCCCTGCAAAATTATCTGACACCGATCAAAAGCGTTTTTCCGAGTTTTTAAAAAACTTCCCCCCCTATCTAATATTGATCGTATACACCGGGCACGAGGAATTCGGTTCGGATAAAAAGGAACTGAAAAAGAAAAGCGTTCTGAATTTAAGCGAGGGGCTTACCTTTGTAAACTTCTGTCTGCAGGACGAGCGCGTTCTGCTTCCGTGGGCAAAGAAAATTCTCGCCGCCGACCAACTGGATGCTTCGGACCGTGCCTTGCGCACGCTGTTTCGTTTATCAGGCTCCAGAATGCAGATCATTCGCAGTGAATTGGAAAAGCTGTCTGCATACGCCATGGCAAAGAAGAAAAAAGAGGTTACGGAAGAAGACGTACTGCTCTTTGCCGAAGATACCACGGATTTTGCTACGTATAATCTGTGTGATGCCGTTCTCGCAGGTGCAAGCGGCGCCGTAGAAAAAATATTAACCAATTTGAAAAAGCAGGACGTACATCCCGTTATGATCGCGGGCGCTCTTGCTACCTCCCTTACGGGAGCAATGCTGGTCGCAGAGGGCGCTTCCGCCGCAGACGCACAAAAAGCAGCGAAGGTGCTTCCCTGGCAATACGATAAACTACGACAAGCCTTATACGGAAAAAAGAAAGAAAACGTGGAAAAAGCGTTGTTTCTCTGTCTGGAGCTTGACGGAAAGTTAAAAGGCGCCAGAAGCGACGTTTGGATCATAACGGAGATTTACATTCTTCAAATGACAAAAATCTTGGGTAGCGCGGTATGAAGCCTCGCTGTAAAAAAGTAATCGTGGTTGAAGGAAAGTACGATAAAATCCGCATTGAATCTCTGCTGGATGCCACGGTCATTACCACCGAGGGATTCGGTATCTTCAAAAATGCCGAAAAGCGCGTAATGCTCAAACAGCTGGCGGAGAAAAGAGGTCTTGTCATCCTTGCCGATCCCGACGGAGCAGGCAAGGTGATTCGGGGACACCTGCATACCATCACGGGTTCCCGCGGTATCACGGATCTGTACGTGCCACCCGTAGAGGGAAAGGAACGGCGGAAAAACCAAAGCTCCAAAGAAGGGCTTTTGGGTGTAGAGGGAATCGACAACGAAACTCTTTTGGCTCTGTTTGAAAAAAGCGGTCTTTTGGAGAACGACACGCCCCCTGCCCCCACCTATTCCAAAACCGATCTGTACCGTATGGGCTATTTTGGAAAAGAAGATTCCAAAAGCCGTCGGGAAGCCGTTCTGCAAGCCAATTCCTTGCCGAAAAATCTTTCCTCCTCCGCCTTTCTGGACGTAATCAACTTACTGGAGATTCCTTTATGAAAACCTATTTATGCAAACCGAAAAAAGAAGATAAGCGCACGAAAATTCTCGTGGGCGGTCTTGGCGCATTTGCTTTCGCCGTCTTTTTTCTTTCCATTCGGTTTCTCCAAATCAAGCCCATTCTCCAATTGATAGCGGCACTGCTTTTGCTTTTAATGATTCAGATTGCCAATCGTTTTCTCTTAACCGAATACCGTTACGGTTTGGAAAACGGTCATTTGATTATCTCTACCCGTCAAGGAAAACGGGAAAAAAGTCTGGGGGGAATCCCCCTGACCGCGGAAACGAAAATTTTCGATCAAAAAACTTGGGAACAAGAAAAAGAAAAATACTCCGTCACCGCACGTTTTTCCTACTGTCAAAATATGTCTCCGGCAAAGCCGTATTACCTATTGGCACCCGAAGGCAAGGGCTTTATGCTTTTGATCTTTGAGCCTGATGAAATACTGGTTGGTTTGCTAAATGAGAATTTGGTCGCTTTAAGGAGTTTTCAATGAGTCAAAATAAAAATGCACCCATCGGTGTGATGGATTCCGGTGTAGGCGGAATCAGCGTCCTTCGGGAGCTGGTCAAGCTTTTGCCGGGTGAGGATTTTCTCTATTACGGAGATTCTGCTCACGCGCCTTACGGAACGAAAGAAGTCTCCGAGGTGGTAGAGCATACCCTCAATGCGGCAGAATTCCTTTTGAAAAAGGGATCAAAAGCCTTGGTGGTTGCCTGTAATACCGCCACAAGCGTTGCTATCCCCGTATTGCGGGAAACCTATTCCCAAATCCCCGTCATCGGCATCGAACCCGCTTTAAAGCCCGCCGTGCTTTCCAAGGAACATCCCCGCGTTTTGGTTATGGCAACTCCCATGACGCTGGAACAGGAAAAATTCTGCAATATGATGAATTTTTACAGCACCGAAGCAAACATCATCAAAGTCCCCTGTCCCGGTCTTGTGGAATTTATTGAAGCAGGTCTTTTGGACGGTCCCGAATTGGAAGCCTACCTGAACGACCGCTTCGCTCCTTTTGATCCAAAAAGTGCCGACGGCATCGTTTTGGGCTGTACCCATTATCCCCTCATTCGTTCCAAGATCGCCGCACTGTTCCCCAACGCTACCGTTTTCGACGGCGGCGAAGGAACTGCAAGGCAGACCAAGCGCCGCTTGGAGGAATGTGCCCTTTTGTCTGATAAAACCGAAGGGGGCAAGGTCATCTTCTACAACAGCAAAAACGACCCGTCCATCCTTGCACTCTCCGAGAGGTTATTAAGCCTTTGATAAAACAAAAACCCCGCCCGGGCGGTGTTTTTTTATATAGTTCATGGCATTTCCGATTCGATCTTTTCGATGCGGTAATGGGTTGTCGAATGCCAAACGGTATTCTTGGGGATCACATCCTCCGAGCCTCCTGCAAAGGCAACGTACATTTTATGATAGTTCATATTGCCGTTATCCGTCAAAAGGGCAAGATAGGAATTGGGATACAAGGGATCGTACTCATCCGCAGTCATAATAAAGCGGTATGCATCCCCCGTCACCGCAAAGGAACGAACGTCCTTTTTTTCCACGGGAAGCCGAGTAATTTTTTTAAGTGCCGAGGCATCAAAGGAAAAGGAATGGGTCACAACGCTCGCTTCTTCTTCCGGCAGGTGCTTCAAAGGCGGCATCATGGCAAGAAAGCTTTTGAATTTTCGGTCCAAGGCCACGTCCTCAAGCCAAACGACCTCCTGCTTTAAATGAATGCCGTTTTCATCATAAATAAAGTGTTTGCGGTGCGTGAGCACGGCGCATTCGGGCGAGGCGGGATCATACCCCGTGGATTCCACAAAAATTTCCAGTTTCGAAAAATCGCGGGGCTGCGTTATCCGGCGGACATCCATCGGTTTACCGTCAAGAATAAATTGCGCGGATTTGCCAATTTCATCCCCGTGATTGAATCCGCCGATAAAATCGGGTCTTTCCTTCAAACGAATCGCCATTTCCCATTCGGCAGAGCCTTTGGTCAAGCGGTGTAAAAAAGCGCCTGTTTCGTCCAGGACGTTTACCACGCTCATACGCCAGATATCGCAGTTTTTTTCAGGCACGACGGAATGGACGAAATTGCATTCCAAAAAGCCACGGGAAACGGGATACATCACACGAAGTCCCCCTTTTCCGCCGTCACAGGAAAGGGTGGGATCATACAAAATCTTCATCATTTTTTCAAGAAGGTTTCCAAAGGCTTTTGCAAAAGTCCGCGGAAAAACTTCACGCAAATTCCAACCAAAAGGGCTGTGATTACCGTTCCTTCGCGAATGCCTTCGATCTTACCGAAAAAGATCAGAGAAAGAACTATGGCAATCAGTACCATGGTCACGTCCAGCGCTACCTTCAAAAAGCCAAATTCCTTTTTCGTGGTATCGGACACCGCCTTGACAAACGCTTCGGGAGAATTGAGCATAACGTTTGCAATAACGCCCAAAGAAATACCAAAGCTCAAAACGGCAATTCCCAAAAGCTGAATGATAAGCTGAATGATATACAGATCGTTGGGAAGTCCTTTTACCAAAAGCAAGCCAAGGTCGGTAAACCAGCCGAATACAAAAGATAGGGGGATTTGCAAAAGCTGATACAGTTTAAAATTCTTCCGCAAAATAAGCACCTGAAGCAAAATGAAAATGCAGTTCATGGTGGTCAGCCAATTTCCGATGGAGAAAAACGTCCCTTTCAAGCTCAAAACGTTTGCCACCGAGGAGATGGGCGAAATTCCAAGATTGCTATGCTTTGCCAAAGCAATTCCCAATCCGATAAAAAACAGACAAAAAATAAAAAGCAAATATCTTTTCAACAATTCCTTTTTTTTCATCAATTTGCATTACCTTTCCGAGAAATCAAAATCACACGTACCATTATATCAAAAAAAAACATAATTTCAACCTAATTCGAGAAAGTTTCCCTTCGCAAGGCTTTTTTTCCAAAAGCGTTGCTTTTGGAAAAAGGTCGTGCTATACTGAATTCGTAATATTGTATATTGGCAGTGGGGAGCTCTATGTTCAAAACAATTCAATCAAAAATAACAATATCAATTTTTAGCTGTATCTTGACGTGTTCGGTAATTATCGGTTCTCTATGCGCTTTTTCAACCACGAAAATTACCGAAGATAATGCCAATGAAAATATGTCTTTGCTGTGTGAGCGTTATGCATACGAAATCAATTCGTCAATTGAAAAGGCGGAGGACTCCGTAAAAACCCTGAACCAATTTGCCTCCGAAGAATCTTTTTCCATTGAAGAAATGAAAACCCCCGAGGGTCGTGCTCTGTTCTCCTCGAAAATGGAAAAAAACGCTCTGCACCACATTGAGACCGTCACAGGCGCCGAAGCCATCTATTTGTATTACAATCCCGAACTCGGCGCAGAAAACAACGGATTTGCTTATCTGAAACAAAAAAATACGAATTCCTTCGAAAAAGCTCCCCTCGAAACCATCGTCGACATAACAAACGAAGATCAAAAAAATCTTTGGAATTCCGCCCGTGAAAACAAAAGCGGATGCTGGCTCGACCTTTACTACAATACCACCGTCGGAAAATACGTTACCTCTTACGTAATGCCTATCTATAAGGAAAATCAGTTTTTGGGTGTAATCGGTCTTCATCTTTCCACCTCTTTTATTGAAGAAACCATCAAAGGAATCACCCTTTTTGATTCTGCCAAATTGGCAGTTCTGGACCACAAGGGCACGATTATATACCACCCCACACTGGAACAAAACGTTTCCTTGTTTGAAAAAGAGCCTGCGCTGAAAAAGATCCTGGAAACCTCCACGGGAAAGGACGAAAAGGATCTGCTCCCCTACAATCTGGACGGCGTGGATAAGCTGATCACAAGTTATCAAATAAACAACGGAATGCTCGTCGTTTGTTTCGTATCTGCCGATGCGCTTTACCGCGAAGTGGTTGTTTTGAATCGGTTCATTTGCATTGCTACCTGCACCATATTGGTCCTCGGAATCATCCTTTCTTTTTCCTTGGCGCGCGCCTTTTCCAAGCCTATCAAAAAACTAAACGAGGCGGCAAAACACCTGACCGACGGCGAATACGATTTCAGTACACTCTCCCGCGCAAACGATGAAGTCGGTGAATTGTCTCAAACGCTGATAGAATCCCGCAAAATGATCAAGCATCAGATCCACCTGCTGAATACCGAAGCGCACCGCGACGGACTGACGGGCGTAAACAACAAAAGCGCCCTGATGGATCGCGAAGTGCAAATAAACCGTAAGATCGCATCGGATCAGGCTGATTTCTCCGTCGCCGTATTCGACGTAAACAAGCTGAAAATCACCAATGACTTTTTCGGGCATTTGGCGGGTGACAAAATGCTGTCCGTCGTGGCAGAGCACCTCTCCACCTACTTTGATTCCGATCACGTTTTCCGCATCGGCGGAGATGAATTTCTCGTCATCATCCCCGAAGAAGAAAATATCAACAGCCGTAAACTTATAAGCGCCTGCGCCAACAGTATGAAAAAACTGTCCGTGGAAGGTTTCCCCGATTGCGGCGTTTCCTGTGCCTACGGACTTGTGCGATTTGACCCCAAAATTGATTCCCAGTTCTCCGACGTGGTACACCGTGCTGACAAAGAAATGTACAAACACAAGGTAGAAACCCGCAAGGAAAGTTCTCCTTGGCAAGCAAGCGGAAAGAGTCTCAAGCAACTGCAAATCGAAAAATACAGCTCTCTTTTGCAAAATCTTACTGCAAGTACGGACGACTATCTGTTCCTGTTTGACGTACAGACGGGCAACCTTCAGTTCTTTGGAGATGCCACCCGCAGTTTTACCATTTCTGATGGTCAAAATCTTTCTGCACAGGTCGGCGAAATGCTCTCCTTCGTTCACCCCAACGATCACCACGTCGTCGAGGAAGCAATCTCCTCCATCATCAGCTTTGAATCCGAGTCCATTGACATCGACTTCAGACTGTGCAACCAAACCCCCGGAAACCCCATCGTACGTTGGGTAAACTGCCGCGGACAAATTCTGCACGACGAGACAAACGCGCCCTTTGTCTTAAGCGGACGCATTTCAAAAAATGCCATTAAGCATCTTTACAATCCGCTGACCACGCTTTTCAACAAAACAAAGCTGAAAAATGATCTGCGCCACAATGCCCTCCCCCCTTTCACTTGCCTGATGCTGGTGGATATTGATAATTTTTCGGAAATCATTATCAAAAACGGCTCCGTGTTCGGTGACCGCATTCTGAAATCTTTTGCGGAAGAACTGGAATCCCGTTTCGAAATTTGGCAAATTTATCACGCGGAAAAAGATCGCTTCGTTATCCTGCTGAATGCAACTTCCTCCAAAGAAGCGACGAAAATCTTTGAGGAGCTAAAAACGACCTTGTCGAAAAAATGCTCTATTTCGGCATCTTTGGTTCCCAATGACCGCGCAATGTACATCAATGCGGAAAACATTTTCGACTATGCGGTACAGCTTTTGAATACCGCCCGAAAAGACGGAAACGGACAATTGATCTTCTTTTCCAAAGACAGTTTGATGGAGCAGATTTCCGCCGTTGAATTTCTTGAAGAATTAAAAGAAAGCGTCAATAAAAAATGCGAGGGCTTCCAGCTGGTATATCAGCCGCAAATTGATGCCGACAACTATACAATCTGTTCCGCAGAAGCACTGCTGCGCTACAACTCCCCCGACAAGGGTCTTATTTATCCCAATGAATTCATCCCGCTGTTAGAGCAGACGGATCTCATTTGCGACGTCGGTTTATGGGTAATCAACGAGGCTCTTTCTCAATGCAAGGCGTGGAAACAATACAATCCCGATTTCAAAGTTTGCGTTAACCTTTCCCCCAAGCAGTTGAAACAGAATCGCCTTGCGGCTCAAATTTCAAAATGCCTCTCCAAATACGGTCTTACCGGAAAGGATTTAATTTTGGAGATCACCGAGTCCGCACAAATAGATGAAGTGGAAGAATCCCAACAGCTCATTACGAAACTCAAGCAGCTTGGCATTCAAATTGCCATAGACGATTTCGGAACGGGCTACTCCAACTTGGGAATGCTCAAGCACCTGGAAGCAAATATTCTGAAAGTGGACCGCATTTTCGTCCAAAACATCAAGGAAAACGGTTACAATTACAATTTGATTCACAACATCATTGAATTTGCAAAGGGCAATGATATGAAGGTCTGTCTGGAGGGAGTCGAAACCTCAAAAGAGTTTATTTGCACGGCTCCCCTGCACCCGGATCTGTTCCAAGGATATTTGTTTGATAAGCCCATGAGTCCCGAAACCTTGGAAGAAGCATATTTCCAAGCGGATTCGCCCTCTTACAAAACGCGTGAAGAAAAGATCGAGCAATTGCTTCGTGAAAAAAGCCTGTCTCCCGTCGTTAAGATGGAAACAAAGACGATTTTACGCGGTATGAACGTAGGTCTTTGGACTATTCGTATTAACACAGATTCCCAAAAAGGAGAACTTCACGCCAACGATACGATGCTCTCGCTTTTGGGCTTGGATAATCGTGTTTCACCCGAAGAATGCTATCAACATTGGCGCAAGGGGATCCACGAAAATTACACCGCAGCGGTTGACAATATGGTGCTTGATATGGCACAAACCGGTCAGGTGCATTACGTAGACTACCTGTGGAATCATCCCGAGCGTGGCGAAGTAAAGGTTCGCTGCTCAGGAAGATGCGCCGAAAAGAAAGACGGCATTCTCATCTTTGAAGGATTCCACCGACTTCTGAATGATTCAGAAGCGGATTTTTAAAAAACAACAACCCGCAGACTGATTGTCTGCGGGTTGTTCTATCCCTCCCAATTCAAGAAAACGCTCTTGACAAAAGACAAAATAATGATATAATGAGTAGGCTAGTTTTCTTTAAAATCCATATTATCGAGATGTGGCTCAGTTTGGTAGAGCGCTGCGTTCGGGACGCAGAAGTCGCAGGTTCGAATCCTGTCATCTCGACCAATACTCATTAAGGTTGATTCAAAACGAATCAACCTTAATTTTTTGTGCTTTTTCACCTGTTATCGGTACTTTTATTTGTATAAGGTGCTGTAAAAACGGGGTTTTGTACTAAAATTATATCGGGAATATAAGGTTACCTCATTACCGAAAAATACCCAAAATCAGCATTTTAACCCTCTCCCCAGCAATGAATATTCGCTCCCGTCAACGAACACTTCTGCCGTCAACGAACAACGAAAACATAACATGTTATGAATTTGACAATAGGTTTACTTTTCCTGCAATTTATGTTATAATATCTTATATATTATAATTTCTTGTATAAGGAGTATTCGTTATGAAGATTCAAAGCAAAAAGCCCTTTAGTAAAAAAACAAAAACGATATTATGGATATCAATTTTTTGTGCGATTGTTCTTGCTACCGTTTTTGTGTTTGTTTTTGTATTGCTGAGCGCTAGCAACGATCCGTTAAAACTAGCACAAACAGCGATCGATGATGCAATCGCTTCCATCGGTTCTGATGTGGAGAATCCGGAAGTAAAAACAGAATATCTTTCCGTAATGGATGAAAAAAGCGAATATGAGATATTGAAAGTGGAGGAAAAAGAGGGAAAAACTGTTGCTTCTGTAGTGGTCAAATCACCCGATTTATATAGCGTTGCCAAAAAATTGGAGGATTCTTATAGCGAATACCCCTCTTCGGAAGAAATGGATAAGCTTATTGCCGCTGAGCTAAAGAATGCACAGATCATTACAACCGAACTTGAGGTTGTATTGTTAGAAAACGAAAGCGGATACACGGCTCTATTAACCGAAGACTTTGCCAATGCATATTATGGCAATATTATAAAATTGAAACAGGAATATCTTGCTACTTTGTGGGCAGGGGTGGAAAAATGAAAAAAATTATTTCTATGTTATTGGCTCTGATTCTTTTGCTTGGAAATACAGCTACAGTTTTTGCTACAAATGAAGACTATGCCAGAAAATCAATTGCTTTAATATATAGCGGTAAAACTTTTTATGTTAATGTTTTTGAAGATAAAAATGGGGTTTTGTATGCTCCCATTGATTGGATGTCTTATTTTGGTCTGTATGAGTGCGTAGAAACGGAAGACTCTTACGTCTTTTATTGCGCTGGTCAAGAAAAAAATCACGATTTTGCTAAGAAAATTTATATCTCAAGAGATGGAAAGCACTATGTTTTAAGTTATTATACGGATGAGTACGGACTGGAAAAAAGCCGTTACATATATCTAGATAGTGATAATTCGAAAAAATGGCTGGATTATCTCAATAGCACTTATTACGGTTCCGCTTCTTATCGGCCTATTTTGGAAGGGAATTTTAGCAATAGTTTTTTTGAAGAAGAAACTCTTTACCTTCCGTTGGCAGAAATGCTTCCTTTCTTCAATGCAAAAATAGGTGTAACAGAAAACCTAGAAGTTTATATTTCCCCCAATCCCATGTCTTTATCTCAAGCCCTGTATGACATTGATATTGCAGATTTGGCATTCAATGCATCTTCTGATATTGCTCACTCGGATTCCCGTTCGTTTTTTGCTTTTATTCTTAATACATTTAACGTTTTCAATCCACGTTTGGATTATTTGAATCCGGCTTGGGGACAGGAAAATGATTACAAAGCAATTTTTAGAGAGTATTTGATTGATAACGAAACTTATCTTTCTGCATTTGATGCAGAGGAAACGTCTCCTGTTTCTTCTGCATTAGAATTGGGAAAAGATTTTACCTCAGCTGAAAAAAACGCCTTGTCTGTCGTTTCCAAAGTCAACAAAACGGCAGAGTATGTTTCGGGAATAAAAAAATTAAGCCTGAAAGCTCCAAGTTGGTCCGATGTTTGCAAAGAATATAAAAAAGTGAATGTTTCCACTGTTTTTAGTGGAGCTTACAAAATTTTTGACTATTGGTATCATTATACCAATCAAGTTGATGATCACCGGAAGATGCTTGGTGCTGTTTACAACTATGAACCCGTACGCGAAGTGTACGAATATGTGGGAGAGCCCTCATACAAAGCAGCTGTGTTGGTGCAAAAACAATATGGTGAAGATGACTCTGAGCGCTTTCTTGCTGCTACTGATACCGCCATGAAAGATCTCGGTTTGAAAGCGCTTGAAACCGTCTATGATCTGACAGCTGAAGCTTTTTTTACACCATATGCATCAGCAGCTTATGTAATTGCATCAATGATTCCGGATATTAAAAACGGGATTGAACAATTAGAAAATGACGCTCAGCTTTATGCTGTTGACCACAACGCTTGGTTATCCACAGACGTCTATTTTGAAAGGCGCTATTCTCAGCAATATGATTCAGAATCTTTGGAAAATTTGCGTTTGTGTGCAATGCATTCATTGGTTGCATCTAGACACGCATACATCTCGTTGTTTGACAAAGATTATAATCATCCGAAGGTAAAAAAAATTGAAGAAGCGCTCATAAAGCTTTACCTGGCGGCCGATGGGGTTGAATGCGACTCTTCCGATTATTACGGAAGGAAAAAAGCAGACTTGGAGAAAGAGTTAAAGAAAATAAAAACAACAGACGGTTGGAGTGATAATGAGACAACAGTTGATACTACCCTTTCATCAAAGCAAATCACTATAGAGGAAGCATATCGAATTGCAAAGCGGCACTGCTTTGGCAACAATTCCAACACTGCTGGTTACAGTTTTGCTGCAGAATCGATTTTTGAATATAAAGGTGTATCGTATTATCCCATAAAAGTCTCTTTTGATTTGGGCACACATACGTCATATGCAGGTCTTCATTTGTTCGTAAGTCTAGATGGAAAAACCGTACTTGAGGGAACATACGCATATGGTACCAACGGCGATGACTTATATGAAATCTATGAAGAATAGCAAATTTCACAACAATTTATCAATCACCGCGCCTACTTATAATAGGCGCGGTGATTTTGTTTTCGGGGACTTGACTTTTCGGAAATTTTGAGCATCTTTATTAAACCAAGCCGCAAGGCTAATATTTTGAAAGAGGTGCTTTTATGAAAATCCAAAAGCCATTGCCGGGGATGACTCCCGAAGAGACCGAAAGACAGCTCCAATATATTAACGCTGTCATTATGTTCAAGACGATGCATTCCCGTGGAATCATCAATGAAAAGGAACTGCATTTGTGCAAGGAGGGATGCTGAAAAAGTACAAACCGCCGCTTGATCCGTACAAAGACGAGGCGTAAAAATTGCTCAAAATCTGCATTTGCACCCCCTTGGGTCAAAAAACAACCATTTTGCACCCCCGACCCTCAAAGATCAAGCAAAATGCACCCCCTCCCGATTTTTGTATCAAAATTGGGAGGTATCTTCAAATAAGAACGAAAGTTATGATACCAAAGGTATTGCAACTTTCGTTCTTTTTCTATGCTAAAAAACCTTGCAGTATAAGGGTTTCTGACACTATGGCGGAAAAGATTCGTTTCGTTGTAAGTTTTTTTGAAAATATATTGAAAAATTGTACAAATTATAGTATAATTCGTATGTCACATAAATCTAAATAATCAAAAATGCAGGTATCCTTATTTTATATAGGGGTATTGACCCTTTTATACATTCATCAACTGGATTTGGTAAAAGAGCAACTCCACATGATAAATGAACGGTGTGATACCTGTTCTGATTAGATTTGTGTGACAACAATCGGAGTTTGCGTTTTTTGTGCGGTTACTTCGGTAGCCGCACTTTTTATTTTATAGACAGAAAGGAAGAAACCAAATGAAAGGAATAATTGCATTACTTTTGACACTATGTATGTGTATCAGCTTATGCGCTTGCGGTGGAGTAAAACCTACCGATACGCAAAACGCCTCGGAACAAAATCCAACTATTGAATCTATCGAGGAAGATAGTAATGAGACCAAAGCGGTGACAGACCCTCACAATGTAGATGCAATAAACTTGACTTCTGTAAACGGAACGATTCAGTTTTCCGGTATCCAGATGGCTTCTGCCGTACTGTTGAAGGCAAATAGCGAAGGATATAAAGATGGCGATGCAATTTTAGTGGAATACATCTTTACGTGTACACAATCTCGTCCTGCGAAAATCAAAGATGTTTTTGAAATAACTTACTATCAAAACGGCAAACAAATTCCGGACAACCTCTGGATTAGCGACGAGGATGAAGAGCAATATGCACTGTGTTCTAATTATTTTATGGAATTTTTAAACGGTGGCTCGTCCTCTATGGCAAGACCCATACTAGCAGGAGATAAGTCTCCTATTACCGTTATAGTCACCGATTTAGCTGATAAGGATAATTATCAGGTTATGGTGATTGACAACTTATACGGTGGCGATTCTGCCAGTGAGACACCGGTTGAAAACTCTGTTACATTTGAAGAACCTATTGTTCTGCTTGATAACCAGCACATTAAAATTATAGTAACCGGAAAATGTGATGCGACTGTGATTGACCAAGATAACACCCTTGGATATACCGTTACTATTGAAAACAAATCGGACAGTCAATATGTTTCATTGGTTATGAAAAACTGCAGTATCGACGGGTATATGCTTGAGGATAGTTGTTATTTCGACAATGAAACAGTGGCACCTGGGAAGAAAAGCAACACACATATCTTCTTGTATACAGACAGAGAAAAGACCCATGGTCTGGAAACGATTGCAGACTTGGTTGATTGGGACGGTTCCATACAAATTGCATTTTCTGATGACGGACAAACATACCGTAATTTTACCGTATTCCCTTTTGATAATATCATCCCTTAACATACTAATAGCACAATAGCACAATAGCGCAGTGGGGCGGTTCTATGTGTTGGTTACAATGATAAAACAACCGTGTCCCCTCTGTAAAAATTCGCTCCCCCAGGGTAAAAAACGACCCCCGGGGTCGCCATTAAGGTTATTACACACATAAGAACGAAAGTTATGATACCAAAGGTATTGCAACTTTCGTTCTTTTTCTATGTATCATAAAAATGCAAAACGGGAATTGAGATCAAACGCTCAATTCCTTTTTTTGATCAAGAATGGTTTTGGGCGGAAGTATTCCTTTCCGTTATGACGGCATTTTTCCGAAATTTGTCGCCCATAGGAAAAAACTGTTGCAAGGGGCAATGCAAGATGGTACAATGGATACAATGAAAAAAGGAGCAAAGTTCTCATGGAAAACAAAAATATCGGTATTTCAAAATTAGAGGTTGGTTACGGGCGGGTCAACATTACCCCCGATTATCCCGTTCGAATGGCAGGCAGTGCCGCCGTGCGAATTTCGGAAGGATTTATGGATCCAATCTATTTAACTTGCATTGCCCTTCGCCGGGAAGAAAGCACGTTTCTTGTTATTACAATGGATCTTGTGGGAACCTATGCGGAATTTTCCGAGCCCTTGGCAGAACACATCAGCCTGGCTACGGGAATTTCTACGGAACACATCATTTTAAACACCACCCACACCCATTCCTCCGTTGCTACGCGAAGTGACGACAACGAGGGCGGGCGGCAATATAAAAACGACCTGCTTCTTTGGGGCGAACAGGCGGCAAAAGATGCCTTGGCGGATCTTTCCCCTGCACAGGCTCAATACGGAAGCATCCTGACCCAAGGAATGACCTGGGTGCGTCACTACAAAATGGCAGACGGCACTTACGCAGGCGCCAACTACGGCTCTTTCAAATCCGAAATTATCGGTCACGCCAGCCAGGCAGATCAGGAAATGCAGTTGATCCGTTTCACCCGCGGTGAAAATCGCAAGGACGTGGTTTTGATGAACTTCCCTGCTCATGCTACCATCAACCAAAACAGTCTTCTGCTCTCTGCAGATTTTCCCGGCCCTGCCCGTGAATACGTTTCGGAAAAAACAGATTCTTTGGTGGCATATTTCATTGCAGGCGGTGGAGATCAGGTTCCCGTCAGCCGTGTGGTAGAGGAAAGATTCAGCACGGACTACAAGGTTTACGGTGAGGAAATCGGCCGCATCGCCGTAGAAGGCTTGAAAAATATGACCAAGGCGGAAAGCGAACACCTCGCCTTCTCCAAGCGTGTTTTCCACGGAAAATCCAACAAAGCCGACCTGGAACGGTCAAAGGATGCGCTGGCAGTTCGGGCAATTTGGGAACAAGTCGGCGGAAGAAGCACCAAGGAGGGCAGAAGCGCCGCAAAGGAACACGGCTTTTCCAGCGTGTATGAAGTTACCGCGATTCTGAACCGTATGCGTTTCCCCGAAGACCGTTTCATGGAGCTTAAGGCAATCGCCATCGGTGAAATCAGCTTTATTTTCGCCCCCTACGAAATGTTCGGAACAAACGCGATGCAGATCAAACAGGCTTCCCCCTACCCGATGACCTTTATCGTTTCCTGCTCTCAAAAGCACGACGGATACCTGCCCAGCAAGCTTGGCTGTGAGCTTCGCTGTTATGAAGCGCAGATTACAAAATTCGCTTACGGTACTGCGGAAAAGCTTGCGGAAGAATACGTTGATCTGCTGACGGAAATGAAAAAAGCGTAGGCTTCTCCCTAAAAAAATCGTATTGCACGCAGAAAATTTGTATGGTATAATAAAGACGGCAAATACAAAATCAGTCAATTGTTTCATATTTTCGACCTGCCAATCATTTTTCTAAGCAGAGGTAATAAACATGAAAAAAAGAATGCACAAAATCATCGCACTGGCGCTTGCCTTTTCCCTTTGTTTCGGTTTTATCTTTTTCCTCGGTTCTTGTGAAAAAAAGGATGCTCCCGAACAAGAGACGGAAAACGCACAAAAAACAAAAGATGCGGAAAATCAACCGATCAACATCGCACAAAACCCCTCTCGTTACAAAGCGTTTGCAGAGAAGGTTCAGGAATACGAAGAAAAATACGGTGTTGCAAAATACGTTACCGTGAACGAATATTTCCGCTATACGACGGGCCTGAGCATGATCAAACTGGTAGACTTCAGCGGAACGGGAAATGAAGATTTGCTTTTGGTTTACCTGAACAATTCCAAAGACGTCGTTGAAAACAATTACGCCGAATATCGGTATGAAATTTGGGGCTTCAAGGACGAAAAGATTGCCATGCTGGATTCCGGCGGACTGTTCAGCTCCGACGGCGGTGTCACAAGTGTGATTTTAAATCAGCGGGACAACAAATGGTATCTTTTGACGGGCTCCATTGATGCTTTCGCAAGCATTCGCTACCTCGGCTATACGGACGAAGGCTTTGGCGTCTTCCAGAAAATCGAATATGAAGATTTCGGTGACAGCGGCGTGGGACTTCTCAACGACAAGGAAGTTTCCATGGATAAAATCAACCGGGAAATGGAAATTTGGGGCGAAGCGGAATACGACAAAAACTTTATGTTTGACGGAAAAGACATCGTAAAGGAAAATCAGGAAGTCAAGGATAAACTGGCAGGCAGTTCCAATTAAACCAAAAAACGGGTGTGTAGAAAATCTACACACCTTTTTTTCGGCAAAAACATTTGGAGAAAATTTAAAAATCAAATTGATTCCCCCAAAAATGTATGATATACTAAAAGAAGTCGGAGGTAATTGCTATGAAATTTTTAATGTTTTCTGATTTTCATTACAATCCAAAAGCTCTTTACGGACCGGACGCAGAAACACTGCACGCCTTACAGAAGCGCGCAGAGGATGCAAACTGCGACTTTATCATCCATGCAGGTGATTTTTGCTACGGACCGAGCACCGTTTCGGAACTTGTAGAGGAATACAACAATTTCCGCATTCCCTCGTATCACTGTCTCGGAAACCACGACTGCGACAGAACCCCTTACGCGCAGGTTTTGGATTATTATCGTCTTCCCGATAAACGCGGCTACTACCATTTCGATTGCAAGGGTTACCGCATCATCGTACTGGATACCAATTATTACAAAGAAAACGGTGAGTTTGTCCATTATGAAATGCGAAGCCAGTTTGACCATCCAAAGCAGTTGGACAGCCTTCCCCCCGAAGAATTGGATTGGCTTTATAAAACCGTAGAGGACTCCCCTTTTCCCTGTCTGATCATCAGCCACGCAAGTTTTGAAAGAGAATGCGTGATTCCGAAAGACGACGCGGAAATGATCGCGCTCAGCCACGAAGCAAACGCTTCCATTTATGCACAGCAAATTCGTGATTTCGTCAAAGAGACCAATCAGAAATCCCCGCATAAGATTTTGATGTTGATGAACGGACATCATCACAAGGATTTCCTGCGGATCATCGACAATACCGTTTATTGGGACGTAAACTCCACCCGTTACGAATGGATCTGCGATGCGCCCCACGACAAATTCCCCGCGGAGCTTTGTGAAAAATTTTCTCTCGCCAATCACACCATGGTATTTAACGACCCCCTGTCTGCCGTCGTAACCGTAGAAGGCACCACCATCACCATCGAGGGTGTGGAAAGCAGTGCCTTTATGGGTGTCACCCGCGAAACGGACGGTGACTGGGTGCTGGACCGTTCGGGCAGACCCTCCCGCCCCCGTATTCAATCTGCCAAGATCACCTTAGACTAAAAAGGAATTTTTCTTATGAAAAAGAAATCGCTTATCATTTCCTCGGTTCTCCTCGTTTCCCTCGCCCTCGGGATCGGACTTTGGTTCGCCTTGTTCTTTCCCAATTCATCTACCAATGCAGCGCCGCAGGAACCCCTTACGGAAACCGAAACCATTCCCAAAACCGAAGAAACCATCCCCTCTGCCAATGAAATTCGCCAAAACATCCGAAGCAAATGCGACGGCACGTACAAGGATGCAAAAAGAATTTTTCAGGAAGAATACGGCGATTTGGAATTTCGCACGGAGTATTTCTTTACCGATTATGAATTGAATATCATTAAAATCCTTGAGGACAACGGAAAAAACAAGGTTTTCCACGAAAGTTACAACGAGGGTTGGGTGGAAATCGTATCTTTGATCGGTGAAGTCGGTGACGAACAAACCTTCATCGCCGAGGGAGACCCCTTCGTAGAAGGCTTTGTTTGGAAATAGGTCTTTTCATTTAAAGAGAAAATATTAAAAAGCGGAGCAGAATCATCTGCTCCGCTTTTTTATCATTCTGCGGGGATAAAGGTTATTGCTTCGTTGTTTTCATTCGACTGCCCATCAATACTGCATAAATACGGGGGAGAAACTTCTCCAGAAACGCGCAAACGAAATTGATGATCACAAGAGTGAGAAGAATTACAATAATAAATCGGGGAATTTCAAGCCACTCGTTTTGAGGAATGCAAAAAGAAAGAATTTTATGTACGATCATCGATACGTTAAGATGCATGGCATAAACGGCAAAGCTTCGACGGTAAATTGCCCGGGGCTTCAAACGCCGAATGAAAAGATCTGCCACATTCCACAGGGAAAATGCCGCCAAGGTAAATACGACGGTTTGGATAAAATAGTTGTCAAGATGCATCTCCGACGGAACAATATTCTTTGCAAGAATATATGCCGAAAGAAAAACGAGGGATGCGGTTTGCACGGGCTTTGAGGATTCTTTGACGGCAAAATCAAAAAAGTGATACCCAATCACAGCGCCGATCAAATAGAACACGATCGCCATAGGGTAAAAAAACACACTCTCGGGCAAATAAACCCCAAACAACGACAAGACGGACAAAAGGACAACCGATCCGATGCCGACGTATTTGTTTTTAATAATGAAAAATATCAAAGGTGCCGCAAAGGAAAACACAATTAAATCGAAGACAAACCAAAAAGGAACGTTACAATTATAGAAAAAAATGCCTTTGACTACGCTGACAAAATTTAACGGGTACTGTTCGCCGTTTCCAAAAGAACCCGCTACATAGGATTTGAAAATTTCCCAAAGCATCCAGATCGTATTCCAGATCAAATACGGACAAACCAAGGTAAACACGCGGGATTTTATTTTGGAAAAATATTTTTTGTTGTTATAATCTTTGTAAAAAGTGATTCCCGACAGTATAAAAAACATGGGCACGGCAAATTGCGTAACGGAACGGGAAAAAAAGTAAGATACTTTGTGATTAAAGACAGAGATCAAGCGCTGACTGACAACATCCTGAACATAATACGTATGAATAAAAAGAACCAAGATACTCAGCAAAAAGGAAATAAACTCTTTCTTTTTCCAAAAAAGCGTATCGCTTTTCGAAGGCATATTCTTTCCTCCAAAGCAAGATTTTCCACCGAAAAAAATCGGTTTCGATAAATCTATTATATCACGCGACACGAAAAAGTAAAGAGCCAATTCCATCGTCGGTGCTTTGCAAAGGGCACATTCTGATGCAGAAATCAAAAACAATCGGAATTTGGTTGACAAAAGACAAAACGTAAAGTATGATGAATATATACTTTACCAAGGAGGCATTATATTATGAACAAAAAAATAGCAAGTTTAATCGGAATCGGTCTTGGCATAGCAATGCTCATCGTCGGTTTCTGCGTACAGGGAATCAACGTTGACTCGGGATCCTATAGCGATTCCTACTCGGCTACCGTCGGAAGCAATATCAAATTCGGCGCAGATTTTTATACCGAAATTTATGACGTCACCAAGGACGTAGGAGAAGCAGTAAACGCCGCAAATAAGAATATTCGCGGAGCAGTGAACAACGCACAGCGAAATATTTGCAATGCCATAGAAAGCATTTGCGACGCCATTGGTTGGCTGATTGTTGTAATTGGTCTGTTTGACATCGCCTATTTTGGCTACAAATTCGTTCCCTGCATCGAAGCTCCTGTTGCAGCTGCACAGGACACACCTGAAAAAAAAGCAGACACGCCCTTTGCCCAAGCAACTCCCGTTCAGGAACCGATCATCCCCAATGCTGAAAAGGATGAGAACAACTGAGCCCCTTCCCCATAAAAGAATAAAGCATACAAAAAAGCGAGGTAAAATCCACCTCGCTTTTGTTATGTCACACAGAAACAGCTCCTGTTAGCATCGTTCAAAATGCAGAACCCTTTAAAATTTTTCCTTCTTTTTTTTACCGTATCGAGAAAGTGACGGGTCTTCCGTTAAATCCCTATCCTGCGGCGCAGTAAAGGAAAGAAGCCAATCGTAATTTTTCTCGTCGGAATAGACGGTCTTAAAGCAATCATGCCCCAAATCCGGGAAAAGGATCAGCTCGGCATGGCCCCCCTGCAGATTTACCGCTTTAGCCATCTGCAAACTCTCAATGGGGTCTACCGTTTGGTCACGAAGTCCGTGAAAGGTTCTGATGGGAAGATTTACGAGATTCATTGCAAATCCGCCAATACCACCGCCGCAAATCGGCATTGCCGAGGCAAACCAATTCGGATACAGAGTCGCAAGCGCCCAAGTGCCGTAGCCACCCATACTGTAACCGGTTAGATGAACGCGTGTCTGATCAATATAAGAGGTGTCGCGGTATTTTTCTACCAAGCGAACCAACAGCGTCATCCATTCATTCCAGGTTCCTCTTTTGCAAAGAGGGGCAAGAAGAACGTAGCCTCTTTCGTCCTGTCGCTCTAAAACGCTTTTAAAACAGGTGTGGTTTTTTAAGCTCTCCGTTGTTTCTTTACGGGATCCTGCGCCATGTAAAAGGATAACCAAAGGATATTTTTTATCCTCACAAAATCCTTTGGGATAAGAAATCAAGTAAGT
>JAZOSM010000176.1:0-2325 GCA_045657125.1 Eubacteriales bacterium | reverse complement strand
AGGGATCCATCTCGGTATCCAATGCGGTAATGGCCTTTGCGATGGCGTGGGGTGCGGGAATGCTGGGATTGCCCAGAGAGAAATCGTACACGTTTTCCGCGCCGATCTCCTTCTTTCTCTTTGCGCCGTATTCGCTGATGGCGCGGATGACCGACGCCTGCTTTCCAAGCTGAAGCATTTTCTGTGAAATCATATGTATCCTCCAAAATCCTTTTGTTACAAAAATAAAAAAATCCGCACCTTCGCCCTCCCTTGATCGGGAATGCACGAAATGCGGACAACCAAACCGTAAAAAGAGCCGTAGCTTACTTTTCGGAGTCGAGGCAGTCCGCTGCAGTAAAGTAATAAAATCGGGAAGAATACGAAAACCGAGTCATACCGCCCTCTCCTTTCGGGAATTTTTAGTGTCTTGATTTACCCCATTATAGTTTTTTTCAAAAAAAATGTCAAGCGAATTGAGAAAAAAATCGGGATTTTCACTTTTTTTATGCTTTGTTTTTCACTTCTTTACTTTTTTTGTACAAATCCACAAGTTTTTTTCTGAATTTTTATCATTCTGTCCCTTTCATTTCCATCAAAAAAATGATATAATCGAGCCAATATTTTAGAAAAACACGGAGGTATCGTTATGAAACGAATTCTGTCCCTGCTTCTGGCAATCGTTCTGCTGCTTTCCTTTGCCGCCTGCTCTTCTTCTCTTGCAGCAGAAGAAACGGGCAAGGAAACTGCCGAAGAAGCAACAAAAACCGAAGAAAAGAAGGAAGAGGTCAAGGAAAAGGACACCTCTCCCATCGTATATCCCGAAGGCTTTTCCGCAGGCTTTGGCCGCACGGAGGTCAATCCCCCCGTCGGCGTGGGTCTTGGCGGCTACGGCAACCATATGACCCGTCTGAGCCGCAAGATCCTGGACGATCTGATGCTCACCTGCACCGCTCTTTGCGACGGTGAAAACGTGGTACTTCTCTACTCCACGGATCTGGTAGCCATCGGACCCGGCGTGGTAAGCTACGTACAGAAGCAGGCGGAGAAAAACTTTGGTATTCCCAAAGAAAACGTGATCATCAACGCCACCCACACCCATTCCTCTCCCGCTTTTTACAATTCCAACGTAACCGGCATGAATAAGTATGCCAAGCTCTATTACAGCGCAGCCATGGAGATCGCCGAGGAGGCACTCCGCGACCTTGCTCCCGCACAGATTCTGGTGGGTCAGAGCAAGACCGACGGACTCAGCTACGTGCGCCGCTACGTGAATAAGATCACCGGCGAATATCTGGGCAAAAACTTAAATCCCGGTCAAGATCCCAACGTAGTCGCTCACGAATCCGAGGAGGACGAGGTTCTTCAGGTCATCCGCTTTGACCGTGACGAGAAGAAGGATATCGTTCTCGTCAACTGGCAGTGCCATCCCACCGCTCCCGGCGGAGAAAACAGCACCGACGTTTCCGCAGACTTCGTTTCTACCCTTCGCTCTCAGGCTGAAGAGGACTACGACGTACTGGTATCCTACCATCAGGGCGCGGCAGGAAACCTTGCCCAGACCGGCTACGTAGAAGGCGACAGAAACAATTCCACCGACTTCTATCAGCACGGCAGAGATATTGCCGCCGTCGGCGGCGATGCCCTGCAAAAGGCGACCCCCGCTCAGGCAGGCAAGATTCAGGCAAAGCTCAACGTTTACAAGGCAGAATTTAAGGAAGCGGTTTTGAACGGCACACAGACGAAGAGCTACAGCGAGACCCTTCCTTTGTATACCATTACCTGCGGCGATCTCGCCTTCTGCTCCATCCCCGGTGAGCTCCACGACTCTCTGGGCAGAGACCTGCGCGAGGCTTCCCCCTACAAAATGACCTTCCTCTGCGGCTATTCCAACGGTCTGAACGGCTACATTCCCGCCTCCTTCGCCTTCCCCAACGGTGGCTACGAGGTAGACCAGACCCATTACGTTCAGGGAACGGGCGAAGCTTTGATCGCTACCCACCTTGCCGAGCTGAACGCGCAAAAGGCTGCAAACTGACCTTTTCAGAAATTACAACAAGCATCAAGGAGAAACAGCTATGAAACAAAAGATTCCCTTTTCCGTGGACGGAACGTGCCGTGAAGAGGCTTGCGTGCGCGGGCCTTGGTACCGATTCACCCTTTTGACCGAGCATATTCTGAGAATGGAGTACGATCCCGAAGGCATTTTCGAGGACCGTCCCTCTCAGACCGTGATCTTCCGCAATCTGCCCGCACCCGAATTTTCCGTGCGGGACAACGGAACAAGACTTGAGATCGATACCAAAAACTATCATCTGATCTACACCTACGCCTACGAAAAGAAAT
>JAZOSM010000175.1:0-2680 GCA_045657125.1 Eubacteriales bacterium | reverse complement strand
TGCTTCAATTTCTTCAAATCCCTCCGCCAAAAATACAGTAACCATAGCTACTCCTTAAAATATCTTATGACAAACCACTTGATATACGCGCTCTGCAATTTCTTCGCGGGACAAAAGCTCTCCCTTTTCGTTTACACAAGAAAGACTTTCCCATCCCCAAGAAGCGGCACACTTTTCCGCAGCAAGGGCTGCTTTTTTCAAATGGTCACGATTTTCGTGAATATCCTTTTTCTCGCCGCGAACATCAATCAGTTCAAGACTTTTTTCAACGGGTACTTTCAAAAGCAAGGTCAAATCAGGCGCAGGAAGCCCAAGCTTTACAAACTCAAAGTCATAAAGCCAGTCGAGAAATGCATCGTGCTCAGACTCGTCAAGTTTGGTCAACTGATGAATCGCGTTGGCTGTCGTATAACGGTTGGCAATGATAATGGCGCCTTCGTCATACTCCTTTTTCCAGTTCAAACGGAAAGAAGCAAAGCGATCCACGGCAAAGAAGGTGGAGGCGGCATAGGAGCCAACCGCTTCGGGATCACTGCCGAATTCTCCGTCCAAATACATTTTTACCGGATTACAAGCAGGGCTTTCATAATTGGGAAATGAAACGAGATGTACACGCTTTCCCTCTTTCTGCAATCTTTCATAAAGGAGAGTTGACTGCGTATTTTTTCCGCTTCCGTCAAGCCCGTCAATTACAATCAAAGTTCCCATTTTGTTCTCCTTTCGCAAACAAGCATACGAATTTACTATATTATATCATATAAATAACAGAATCTCAAGTAAAAATATTATTCTTTCTCGATTTTGATGAAGATTTTCTTGAAAAACCTTGCGAAAAAGGTTATACTGATTAAAAATCCACATACAATCAGAACGAGGTGAAAATCATGAACGTAATTTTGATCAACGGTTCTCCCCACGAAAACGGGTGTACCGCGCGGGCTTTGAAAGAAATCTCCGATACCCTTGAAAAAGAAGGAATCTCCACGAAAACCCTTTGGCTGGGAGTCGATCCCATCAGCGGTTGCCGCGGATGCGGAGCTTGTGCAAAGCTGGGGAAATGCATCATAAACGATAAAGTAAACGAATATGCAGAAATGATTTGCCAAGCTGACGGATTGGTATTCGGCTCTCCTGTGCACTACGCCGCCCCCAGCGGAGCAATTTCCGCCTTTATGGACAGACTTTTCTACACTTCCTCCAAGAAGCTTTGCGGAAAACCTGCCTGCGCAGTATTCTCCTGTCGCAGAGGAGGAGCAAGTGCTTCCTTCGACGTATTGAACAAATATTTCACCATTTCCTCTATGCCCATTGTTTCCGGTCAATACTGGAATATGGTACACGGACAAACACCCGCCCAGGTAGAAGAAGACAAAGAAGGTCTTCAAATCATGCGAAGCCTTGGAAAAAATATGGCTTGGCTTTTAAAATGCATTGAACTGGGCAAAGAAAACGGAATTACTTTCCCCGAAAAAGAAGCTCCTCAACGGACAAACTTTATCCGCTGAAAAAACGCAGGCAAATGCCTGCGTTTTTTGTATATCTCCGCACCATTTTGTCAAGACTAACCTTATGTATCTTAAAACAAGGAGGTGTGAAAAATTGCCGCAAAAGAAAAATCTTTTGATCAATTTTCTTTTGATATTTGCGGGTGGTGCCGCCGCTTTTCTTTTAATCAAGAAAACCTTTTTCCTCCTTGCCCCTATTTTTTTGGCGTATTTGTTTTCGGAAGTGATCCGCAACAGTCTTTCAAAAATTCACCCCTTAGGAGAACCCGTCAAGCGGATTTTAACGGTCTTACTGCTTTTGATCTTCTTTGCTTTTCTTTCTCTTTTGGTCGTTCTTTTGGCGGAACGGTTTCTCCATTACGCCACCAAAATCACAGAGTTTTTATCCGGGAACTCAGAAAGCATCACGTCGTTTTTCAAGGAGCAAATTAAAAAGCTGGAAAATACGCTCTCCTCCCTTTTGGGACAGAATATGGAAAACCGCTTCACCCTCTATTTGCCGACTCTGTTTCAAGACTTTATCAAAAAGGGCCTAAGTTTACTGCCGATTTGGATTGGAAAAGCCGCAGGCTGTCTGCCACGTTTTTTCATTTCGCTGATTATTTTTATCATCAGTTGCTATTATTTTTCCTGCGATTGGAAACGAATACGCAGTTTTGCCGAGAAAAACTTTTCAGGCAATCTGCTGATGAGGCTTTCCCTGATGAAAAAGCATTTCTTTCGCTCCTTGCGGCAGTACACCAAAGCATATCTTTTGCTGTTTTTACTGACCTTTTCCATTTTGTATTTGGGACTGACACTTTTAAAAAGCAAGAATGCCTTGGGAAGCGCCTTTCTCATCGCACTGGTTGATCTTTTGCCCGTGTTGGGGTGCGGCACGGTTTTACTGCCTTGGGCTTTGTTTGCTTTTCTGACGGGGAAAAGCGGAGTTGCTCTTTGCATTTTGATTTTGTATATTACGACGCTTCTGTGCCATCAATTTGCCGAACCGAAAATCGTCGGCTCTTCCATCGGTTTGCACCCGATTTTGTCCCTTGTGCTGGTTCTTTTGGTGGTTGTGTTTGCTGTGTTCCTGATGGGCTCCCGGTTGGTAGGATTGCAAGTATTTCACGTTGTTTCCCCCAGTATGGAGCCCACCTACAGCGTGGGTGATCTGATTTACGTCAAAACCGTGG
>JAZOSM010000174.1:0-9751 GCA_045657125.1 Eubacteriales bacterium | reverse complement strand
CTGGTTGCCAAAGCAAAGACCGTAATCATCGCTACCGGCGGTTGCGGAAGACTCCACTATCAGGGCTTCCCCACCTCCAACCACTACGGTGCTACCGCAGACGGTCTGGTTCTCGGCTACAGAGCAGGTGCAAAGCTTCTGTACGCTGATACCCTTCAGTATCACCCCACCGGTGCCGCATTCCCCGAACAGATCTTCGGCGCACTGGTTACCGAAAAGGTTCGTCCCTTGGGCGCAATGCTCATCAACGTAGACGGTGTTCCCTTTATGCATCCCCTGGAAACCCGTGACGTTTCTGCCGCATCCATTATCCGTGAGTGCAAAGAGCGCGGCAAAGGTATCCCCACTCCCGAGGGATACGGCATTTGGCTGGATACTCCCATGATCGAGTTGAAGGGCGGGGAGGGTACCATTGAAAAGAGAATCCCCGCAATGATGAGAATGTTCGGCAAATACGGCATCGATATCCGTAAAGAACCCATCCTGATCTACCCCACGCTCCACTATCAGAACGGCGGTCTCGAAATCAAAGCTGATAACGAAACCAATATCAAGAACCTGTACGTTGCAGGCGAAGCTGTTGGCGGTATCCACGGCAGAAACCGTCTGATGGGTAACTCCCTTCTGGATATCATCGTATTCGGCAGAAGCGCAGGTAAAAACGCGGCTGACAGAGCTGTTGAAACCACGGTTGGCAAACTGACTCTGGCTCACGTTGACGCTTTCGCGAAGGAAATGGAAGAAGCAGGAATCAAGTCCGAAACCGTTTCTCCCAAGCTCCTCCCCGACTACACCAGAAAA
This sequence comes from Eubacteriales bacterium, assembly GCA_045657125.1. GTDB lineage: Bacteria > Bacillota > Clostridia > Oscillospirales > SIG627 > RGIG5579. Next base: position 8,950 of record JAZOSM010000174.1, on the reverse strand, counting down.
GTTTAATAAAAAACGATACCCCGAGCGAAATCGCTCGGGGTATTTTTTTTGCAAAAAAAGAGTAAAGCTTCACGACGAAAGCTTTACTCTTTCCATTGAGATTTTAGGCGTCTACACCGTAATCCACGCGCTCGTCCTCTTTCTTGAGTACGCGCTTGTAGAATGCATTACCCAAATTGAACTGGTCATACCAACGTTCCATTTCAAGTTCATATTTGCCGAAATCGGAAAGGAACTTGTTGAAAAGTTCTTTTGCTTCCTTGCCGGCGCCAAGACTCTTGAGAATCAAAACGTCGGAAAGACCGCAAACGTACTCCAGATAACGGTTCAAAATGCGATAGGAGACCGTTTGGCAACGGATGGGCATATTTTTGTGCTCCTGAACAAAGGGTGTAAACTTTTCAACAATACCGCGAACCTGGCGAAGTTTTTCAGCCATGGGAGGATTGTAGTACTGTCCTACCTTCTTATCAGCAGAATTTTCACCGGCCAGGAACTTATGGTCAAAGCATTCTCCCATCTTTTCAAAGAATGCCGCAACCTCTCTCCAATTTTCACCGTATGCGTGACTGAAATAATCTTCCTTCAATTCCTCAAAGTCAATTTCGGAATCAAACAGAGTCAAGCCATAAGTGTAGAAAGGAAATCCATTGGGGAAGAAACTTCTCTGAGAGCCGTCCTCAATGGTACCGCCGAATTTGTGATAACGGTAACCGCGAATGTCCTCGTGAATGATCTGAGCGAAACGAATGGTAGAAAGCTCATACGCCTGGTTGTACCAGAAATGATATTCGTAAACCAAAATATCAACAGGACAGGTTTCCTGCCAGGATTTTGCAAAAGCAATTCCCGTATCGGGCGCAGTGGGAAGAACCACCTTGTTTCTTTCATACTTGGGAAGAGTGGACGTATCAACGGGATGCTGCTGAACCCCCTCGGTATAAGTACGGGTAATGGGCGCCAAAAGAATGGTAAAACGATCGCGATTCACCAATCTCTCCACCTCGGGAGCAAAGAGCGTATCGTAATAACAAATCATTACGATGTGGGTATCCAAACCACGGCGGGTCAATTCCTCGTCAATCTCGTTCAGAAGAATGATGTACCAATCGGTTGCAGTCTTCTTTTGACATTCTTCGCATTCGCAGTGGTTGTTTACCCAGTCAGAAAGCCATACGTGGAGAAAATCTACGTTGGTGGAAATCTCTGCGTAATCTACAACTGCTTTGGTGAAAAGTCTTCTTGCTTCAGCATTGGACATACAGAAATTGGTCAGCCAAGGATTGCCGTGAAATACCTTTCTCTTACCTTCGTAGAGAGCAAGATACTTCTGTGCTTCGGCAAACTCGGGACGCTTCTCCCAATCTTCCTCAGAAAGACCGCGAAGTTCGGGATCGATTCCAAGACCCAAAGTCGTCCATCCGTGGCCGATGTCGTGGAACTGCAAGCCGCGCTTTGCAATTTCTGCTTCGCACTGCTTTTTCCACTGAACCATAGTCTCGGTGGTAACAGGTTCGGGATCGCGGTTGTCCACGTTGTTGCGGTGCTCGTAGTAGAACTTATAATAGTCGGGTGCAAAGCACTCGATCATAAAAATGTTCATACCAAGCTTGGGAACAAACTCAATTGCCTCAAGCATATTGGGCTGATATTCAGCACCTTCATTGCACCAACCGCGGTAACGGTTATCTGCCATTTTGTGGTACTTGACACCCTCCACGGTTTTCATGGGAATAAATTCACCGTCCACACCGGGGAACAACCAACGGCAACCGTTCAAAATCAAGAAGCGGTACACCGCAAGAAGTACGCTGCGAGGGTTGTTGCCGGAAATAATTCCACCCCGGTCGTCGGTATCAATATGGAGAATATCGTCCAAGTGATTATCGGGTGCCTCGCTAGTATCCAATCCAAAATCCTCCATCAAGCCGAGACGGAAGCCGTCTTTCGCATCGGGCGCATAGGTGATTTTGATCTCGCCGCAATAGGGCATCATCATTCTCAAATATTTTTTCAGTTCCTCTGCGGCAAAATCCACAACAGGGCTGGAAGAAATCTTATTAATAAAATACATTTTTCTCTCCTTTTTATATTTGGGTTTTCCTAAAATCCTCAATTATTTTAGCATAGAAAAAATCCCTTTGCAAGAAAACAAACATAATTTTTTTACACGAAAGCACAAAAAAACGGAAGACACTTTAAAATGTCTTCCGTTTTGGTTCATTTTAATCAATCGGATATTCTTCGGGGAAGTTTACGTGGAAGATGAAGTAGATTGCATCATCCAAATCCACAACGTCGTTTCCGTCGAAGTCTGCAGGCTGATCTACGGGGTAGAATTCAGGGAAGCTGATGTTCAGCATCAGGTGAATGGCATCTTCCATATCAACTACGCCGTTCATGGTCATATCGCCACGGATAACTTCGCCCTCTTCCCATACTGCATAGAAGGTGTACGCACCGTCGCCGGAAAGTCCCTTGATCCATGCATCATTGATGGAAACAATCTCGTAGTTATCGTAGATCATCTTGGAGTATCCGCCGTCAGTAATCTGACTCTCGGTACACCAACCCTTGCCATCTACGTACCATTTGCTATCGGTATTTCTCTTTGCGGTCCAACCGACGCAAGTATAACCGGAGCGAGAGCAAGAGGGATTTGCTACCTGTACTTCATCGCCTTTTTCCAAGGTGAACTCGACGGTCTCTGCCATCTTACCACCGTTGGCATTGTAGCTAAACTTATACTTGGGAGTAGCGGGTGCGGGAGTAGATGTAGAAGGAGTAGAGGGGGTAGTGGTGGAAGAAGAACCACCTTCATATCTGAGAACGTAGGTATATCCTTTGTTTCTGCAGAAAGAACACTTGCTTACGTTACGAACTGCGATTTCCTTACCGCTGCTGTCACCGGTTTTGCCGTCGTAGTTGGAATGAGCACCAACACAAGTGCTGTCGCCCAGGTACAATTCTACGTGGCTACCGGGCTTCAGAAGAATATCACCTCTCCGAATGGTAACGGCACCTTTCTTGTATCTCTTGAAGCCTGCGTTCATAAAGGGAGTAGACATGGAACTTGTATTCAAGCTTCCGCTTACGGGGAAACCGCCCATTTTAAATGCAGTGCTTACCAGAGAGGAACAGTCGTAATCGGGACCGTTTCGCTTTGCCTGGCTGTAACCGTGCGAGTTGTCATTGGCGATATTAACCGCCCACTTAATTGCAGCCTCAACACGGCTGTCCAATGCACTCGCTTTCAAATTGGTAACAGGTATTAAAGTCACAATAAACAACAGTGACAATACGATAGATAAGACTCTTTTCATTGCTTTCCTCCTTAATCTCAAAGTTATTTGCAAGCCAACGACAAAAACGTCGGGCAGATTCTCATCAATTTTATTCTAGCCGAAAGCGAATCAAAAAGCAAGTTGTTATGATAAAAGTTTAAAAAAACAAAGGGAAATTCCACACTATTGCCACAGTTTCGCAATATTTTTATATCGAAAATTACCTGTTTTTGACGAAAAAAGTAAGATTTTTTGAACAAAATCAACTACAACAGGAGCGATTTTTTCGATTTTCTCCATAAAAAATGCTCAAAACCGAAGAAAAAGAAGGGGTGCGTCAGTGTTTTTTCACAAATCCATTTTACAAGATATTTCGAATTTGTGCAAGAGTATTTACAACAAAATCCGGTTTGATTTCAGGTGGAATCTCTTTTTCCTCGGGATTATAAAAGAGTGTTTGTATTCCTGCAGCAAGCCCGCCTGCAATATCGGAGCTTAGAGAATCTCCGATAATCAGAACATCCCTTGGGGATATAAAGTTCTCTGCACCTTGATTCAAGCGATCCAAGCAAACGGAGAAAAATTCTTTCGAGGGTTTGGAGTGTCCGATCTCCTCGGAAATAAACAAATGGGTGAAAAACTCCAGCACACCCCCTACGCTCAATCGATTTTTCTGTTGCAGAAACGGTCCGTTGCTGGCGGCGCAAAGAATATATTTTCCATTCAGATATTCCAAAAGCTCCATGGCACCGTCCACAAGAATGGCACTGTCAAAGAGCCTGGAACGAAAATATTCCTCGAATTTGACTCCGTCTGCCGAAATCCCAAGTTTCTCAAAAACCAGATTCCAGCGAATTTTTTTCAATTCTTCGAAAGAGAGTGTTCCCTTTTCCAGTCTGCGCCAAAGGACGGAATTCACTTGATGAAAAACAGAAAGCATATCTTCTTCAAAAGGACCGATTCCAAATGCCTCAAAGCCACTTTCCATCGATTCGCGCACGTACCCTTGAAAACTAAGTACGGTATCGTCGATATCAATCAAAATTACTTTCGGCACAAAATCACCTCTCTTTTCTCCATTTTACAACATAACGGTAAAAAAAGCAAATCAAATTTTTTGACGGGAACCACAAAAGAAAAAATATCATATCTGATACCGGTCGTATTGATTTTTTTTACTTGTTTTGTTACAATGTCCGCAAGAATAAAAGGAGTTTTCCAAATTATGTCTACGTCTATTTTAACAAATTTGGTCATTACAAGCGTGCTTTCCGCTTCCACGCTATACTCCCCCGAAAACAAAAAGTCCAAAAGAATCAACAGACCCTGTTGGGCGGTCGTTTTAAAACACGAGGGAGAAACCTATTACCGTTCGGGCGGGAAAGAGTTTTTATCCGACGCCAATCACTTGGTCGTTTTGCCAAAAGGATGCACCTACGAATGGATTTGCACCAAGGCGGGAAAATACGCCATCATCGAATTTCAATGCGACGCCACCTATTCCGAGCCGATTCCCTTTACCGTTGCAAGCAGTGAGAAAATCCTGCGGATGTTTAAGGATCTGGAATATAAACGAAATCTGAAAATCCCCACAATGGCTTTGGAGAGCATTCGCGACACCTATTCCATTCTGCTGTCTTTGTTGCAAGCCGAATCGGACCGATATCTGCCTACGGATAAAAAGCAAAAGATCCTTGCCGCCATCCAATACATCTCTCAAAATTATAACAAAAAGATCACAAACGATCAGCTTGCCTCTGTCACGGGACTTTCCACCGTCTACTTTCGGAAGCTTTTCACAAATCTTATGGGTGTCTCCCCCATTACCTATACCCATCACCTGCGCATTGAAAAAGCCAAAGAACTTCTGAAAAGCGACTACGGCACCCTTTCCGACGTGGCGCTGTCTTTGGGTTACTCGGATCTGTACGATTTCTCCCGCGCATTTAAAAAATACACCGGCATTGCTCCCTCAAAATTCAGCCGAAAATAAGCATAAAAAAAGCACCACAAGCTGCACAAATTGGGGCAGTTCAAAGCGTGGTGCTTTTTTCGTATCATTATAAATTTACTCACCCAAAAGCTTTGCAATGGAAGCAGCAGCAGTCTTTCCTGCGCCCATTGCGGAAATTACGGTAGCGGCACCTGTTACGGCGTCACCGCCTGCATAAACGCCCTTGCGGGAGGTCAAACCGTCTTCGGTAACGATAATACCGCCCCAACGGTTTACTTCCAGTCCCTCGGTCGTATCTTTGATCAGAGGATTGGGACTGGTTCCGATGGAAATGATTACGGTATCCACATCCAAGGTAAACTCGCTTCCCTCTACGGGGATGGGTCTGCGGCGTCCTCTTTCGTCAGGTTCGCCAAGTTCCATTTTGATGCATTTCATACCGGTCACAAAGCCGTTTTTGGGATCACGGGGATCGTCGGGATTGTTATAGCCGAGAATTTCAACGGGGTTATTGAGGAGTCTGAAGTCGATGCCTTCTTCAATGGCGTGCTCCACTTCCTCGTGTCTTGCGGGGAGTTCTTCCATAGAACGACGATATACCACGTAAACCTTTTCGGCGCCGAGGCGAAGCGCCGTTCTTGCAGCGTCCATAGCTACGTTACCACCGCCGACAACGGCAACCTTACCGCCCTTCATAATAGGCGTGTCGGGATTTTCTTTGTAAGACTTCATCAGATTGGAACGGGTCAGGTATTCATTGGCGGAGTATACACCCTTGTAGGATTCACCGGGGATACCCATAAAGTTGGGAAGTCCTGCGCCGGATCCGATAAATACGGCCTCAAAGCCCATATCAAACAGTTCGTCAACAGTAAGAGTCTTACCGATTACGACGTTGGTTTCCACCTTTACGCCCAGCGCTTTCAAGCCCTCCACTTCCTTTGCCACGATGGACTTGGGAAGACGGAATTCAGGAATGCCGTAAACCAAAACACCTCCTGCGGTATGGAGTGCCTCGTACACGGTAACCTCAAAGCCTTTTTTGGCAAGATCTCCGGCACAGGTAAGTCCGGAAGGACCTGAGCCTACGATGGCAACCTTATGTCCGTTGGAACAAGGCTTTTCCCCTGCGTTCTTTGCAAACGTATTGTGCCAGTCAGCAACGAATCTTTCCAATCTGCCGATGCCGACGGATTCCCCTTTAACACCGCGAACACACTTGGATTCGCACTGAGTCTCCTGAGGACAAACTCTGCCGCAAACCGCAGGCAGAGAAGACGTCTTTGCAATGATCTGATACGCTTCTTCAAACGCGCCTTCTTTAATTTTTGCAATAAAGGCGGGGATATGAATATTTACGGGGCAACCGCTGACACAGGGCATATTCTTGCACTCCAGACAGCGCTGTGCTTCCTCAATTGCCATTTCTTCCGTATAACCTAAAGCCACTTCCTCAAAGTTGTGCGCTCTTACCTTGGGGTCTTGGCTTGGCATGGGACATCTGGTAGGAGTCATATTTGCTTTTGCCATTTTATTTTGTCTCCTTTTTAAACAAGTTACAAGTTTCTTCATAAGCGTGGCGCTCAAAATCCCCGTACATTCTGCCGCGGCTCATGGCTTCATCGAAATCGACCTCATAGCCGTCGAAATCGGGACCGTCAACGCAGGCAAATTTGGTTACTTTCTTGCCGTCTTGGTTGAGGGTCAAGCGGCAACCGCCGCACATTCCGGTACCGTCAATCATAATAGGGTTCATGGAAACGGTAACGGGCACCTCAAAGGGCTTGGCGGTAAGAACCACGAATTTCATCATAATCAAAGGACCGATGGTGATGATCATATCGAACTTTTCACCATTCTCAAGCATTTCCTTCAGCGGTACGGTAACGTTACCGTGCTCACCGTAAGAACCGTCGTCGGTCATAACGCGCATAGTTTTGGAACAAGCGCGGAACTCATCCTCCAAAATCAAAAGATCCTTGGAACGGAAACCGATAATACTGGTCACCTCTGCGCCCAATTCATACAATTTTTCAACAATGGGCAAAGCGATGGCGCATCCTACACCGCCGCCGACCACGCAAACCTTCTTCAGATCCTTCAGATGAGTCGCCACACCGAGCGGACCTACGAAATCCTGAATAGCCTCGCCCTCTGCCTTTGCGGCAAGCTTTTTGGTAGTAGCACCAACAATTTGGAAAATGATTTTAACCGTTCCCTTTTCGGGATCGGTACCTGCTACAGTCAAGGGAATTCTCTCCCCTTCCTCGTCTACGCGAAGAATGATAAACTGTCCGGGCTGTGCTTTCTTTGCTACCAAAGGAGCGTCGATTTTCAGTTGAATTACCGTAGGATTCAGTTCTTTTCTTTCAACAATTCTATACATAATTCGCCTTTCTTCTTTCGCAAAAAACGATTTCTTGCCTCAACCGCCTTTTGTTATGATCAAAATTTATGTTCTGTCGGTTTCGGTTTTGCCGCGTTCAATCATTTTTCAAAAGCTTTCTTGAAAACGCAGAAAACCAAATACGAACAATCACGCATTATGCATTATATCGCGATTGGTTTGTCAAGTCAAGAACGAAATGTATATCCTCCGTTATGCTTTGAGATATATTCTTTTTAAAACTGCCAAAATCTGCAGTTTTCCCCCGAACCGTGTAATTTTTTCGGATTTCAGAATTCGACAACGATTGACAAGCCCCCACTCGGTATATTATAATAAAAGTATAAAAGAAGACAAACGGAGGATCCTCATTATGGCTATTCAAAGTCTGCAATGTCCCAATTGCTTGGGTCAGATACAATTGGACGACAACAGAGAAACCGGCTACTGCAGCTACTGCGGCAGTGCCATCCAAATCCAAGACTATACCGAAAAAATTCGTGTGGAACATGTGGTTGACGACTCCAAAAAGTTGAATAACTCCATTGCTCTTGCCGATCGAGCATTTGAATCCGGCAACTATTCGGAATGCTATAACTATTGCTGCTCGGCATTGGAATGCGATATCAACAACGCTCACATTACCCTCCGGAAAGGACTAAGCGCCGCATATATGTCTTTTTCCAGAGTCAGCGAATTGGAAGGCTCTATTACAACCGCCACGGCGATCATTCGGAAAAGTTCCAAGACTCAAGATACCGACCTGCGTTTACTTTTTGAGGATCTGTTTAATTTCATCAAGGTCACCTACGTAATGGACTGCGACCGTCCCAAGGGCTTTACCTACCCCGATCTTGCCTCCGCCAACGCCACCTTCTTCACAATCGTTACCCTGTCCCGCCTTTGCAATACCTGCGCCCAACTGATCAGTGACAGTATGATCGCAGCCCACCCTGCTTACGAGGCAGATAAGAAAACGTGCTTGACCCAGGGCTTGACCCTTTGCAAGCAGGGCACCGCCTCCGTTAAATATCTGTCCGGTTATACTCGGGTAAAAAAAGGTGATTCCTACGTTCAGCAGCCTGTTTACAAAACGACGCTGAGCCCCTATTTGGATTCCCAAAAGCAGTTGCACGATCTGTTCAAGGACACCTACAACAATCTCCCCTCCACCCGCAAAGCCATGGGCGAGTACGATTGCGAAATTGAACGTCTGCAGGGACTCATTGACAACTACACCACGCAGTTTGCCGCCTACCTGAAGGCAAACCCCGACATTGCAAAGGATTACAAACAAAACCCCGTTAACTTTTTCCGCCGTCTGTT
>JAZOSM010000173.1:0-26140 GCA_045657125.1 Eubacteriales bacterium | reverse complement strand
GTCTCTTCAAACAGGCATCCAAGGTGACGTGAGGGCTTGCGGTCAGAACGTTGAGGGACGCACCTTTTGCCTTCAATGCCTTCAAGGTTGTCTCCACGTTATTTTTTGCGGGGATATGATACCAATAGGCATCCAAAAGGTATTCCTTCATCCGCTGAATCAGGTTTTCCTCGGTTTCGGGAACGCCCATTTCCTCCACGTAGTATTTTGCCGTCCCGATGGTTCCGAGAGGCGTAATGATCTTAATCAGGTCAGGTCCGTAGGAAATGCCAAAATCATCCAGAATACGCTTCATTGCGGCACAATACGCGGGCATGGAATCCACAAGTGTTCCATCAAAATCAAAAAGATAGGTATCGAAGTATTTCATTTTTTCTCCTTAAGCTTTTTTCAAATAAAAGACGTAGGTATTTCCATCGCAATTCTCGGAAAGGATCTCCATTTCGGGGAATTCAAAGCTGCGCTCCACCCCTTCGGGTACGGTCACACGGTAAATAAATTCTTCCCCTTCTCTCTCCCATTCTACATTGATTCTTCCCCTTACACAGATATAATATCCGTTTGCCGAGGTAATAGAGCCGTCGTGGCAGAAATAAGGAACGAAGGAAATCTTTTCAAAGCCGGGCTTTTCAAGATGCGAGCGAATGCCCAAGACGTATTCGTACATCCATTCCGTACAAGAGCCGAAGGAATAATGGTTAAAGGAATTCATACCGTCACGGATTCCGTGCTCCACGGTAAAGCTGTCCCAATGCTCCCAAATGGTAGTGGCACCGTTGACCACGGAATAACCCCATCCCGGGTATTCCTCGCTTGTGATCAGGCGGTACGCGATCTCGGAAAGTCCCACGTCGCACAAGGTGGGAAGCAGAAAGCGCACGCCCAAAAAGCCGCAAGTCAATTTGCCGTCGTCCTCGCGGAATTTGCGTTCCAGATGCTCACGGGCAGATTCCTTTGTAATAAAACCGAATTTATAGGCGATCACGTAGCAGGACTGCGTATCGCTGGTGATTTTTCCGTCTTCGTCGATAAAGGTCTCGGCAAATGCCTTTTTGATCTTCTCATACAGGGTCTCGTAACGGGAGGTCTCAAAATCTCCCACCGCACGGCAAAGCTCGGCACAGATCAGTGCGGAGTGCCCGTAAAAGAGGGTGGAGAGCATATCCTTATCCGTCTCGGTACCCAAGGAAAGCCAGTCACCGTAGGTTTTTCCGCAGGTGCGGCGAATACCGTCGGGGCAGGTGCTTTCGTAATAATCCAGCATTTTCTTGATGGCGTAAAGGTTATCGCGAATGACCATCTTATCACCGTAGGTGCGGTAATGGCAATAAGGAATTTCCGCAATGGCCTCGCACCAGCCTGCGGAGGGACCGAAGCCCACGTAGCGGTAAAAGCCGATAAAGGGCAGCGGCGCAACTGCGGGAACGACGCCGTTGCCCAGCTGAGCGTCACGAACGTCGCTGAGATACTTTTCGTAAAATTCCTTGCAGTCCATATTGTACATGGCGCTTTGGGAAAAGATCTGTGCATCGGCAGTCCAGCCGAGACGCTCGTCTCTCTGCGGACAGTCGGTGGGAACGCCGAGGAAGTTGTCGCGCTGACTCCAAAGGGCGTTTTGATAAATGCGGTTTACCAAAGGATTGGAGCAGGAAAATTCGCCGCTTACGGGAAGGTCGGTATACATTGCCTCCGCCGTAAGGGACAGGATCTCCACCTCGCCCTCCAGCTCGATCTCGGCGTAACGGAAGCCGTGGAAGGTAAAGAGGGGGCGAAATTCTTCCGTCTCCTCACCCGAAAGGATGTAGGTGTCGGTAGCTTCCGCCTTGCGGAGATTCTCCGTATACACCTTTCCGTCCACGAAAAGCTCACCGTGGCGAAGGGTCACCTTGGCGCCCGACTTGCCTGCAAGAGTCAGCCGCAGAACGCCGGCGATATTCTGAGAAACGTCGTAGGTCAGAAGATTACCCTCGCGCTTGATCAGCTCGGGCTTGAAAATATGCTTGACACGAATGGGAGGAAGCTTCATTTCCTCCAGGAAAATATTGCGGGGAAAACGGAAGGGATCTTCGTAAGCATTCTCCCACCGGGAATCGTCGTAATCCGCCGCGGAAAAATCCCCAAGGCTCAGACGGTGATCCACGTATTCACCCATATAAATATCGGTACGACGGATCTCGCCCTGAGCGCACTTCCAGGTTTCGTCGGTGTTGATCTTCTCGATCTCTCCGTTTTCATATTCCAAAACGAGCTGAGCGCAAAGCAAGATCTTGTCGGACCAGCTGGTGCGCTTGAAGGTGGTGTTGGAGCCCATGTGTCCCACCGCCCAGCCGTCACCGAGAACGATGCCGACAGCGTTCTTTTCGGAAAGAAGGGATGTGATATCAAAGCGCACGAAAGGCAGCTTCTTATTGTAATCCACCCAACCGGGAGAAAGATATTCGTCGGAAGCGGCTTTCCCGTTGACGTAGATTTTGTACACGCCGAGGGCAGAAGCCAGAATCTCCGCTTTTTTCACCTTTCCGCGGCAAAGAAACTCCTTGCGAAAATAAGGAGCGGGATTCCCGTATCGGTCTTCGATCCCCTTATAGTCACCGGTTTCGTAACCGATCCATTTTGCGTTAAAGTGCATAGGTTTTCCCTCTTGATATAATTACAGATTCAAAAAGTCCTTGCGGTAGGTCAGACCGAAGGCTTCGGCAACCTCCTTCAGTTCCTCGTCGCGAATGGTATTGACGTGGGGTCTGTTGCAGATGAGCATATACAGCTGTGCCGCCTTTTCTACGGTCTCGATCAGACCGAAGGTCTCGTCCATATCCTTGCCCGCGCCGTAGATTCCGTGCAAGCCCCATACCACCAGACGGTATTCCTCCATCTTCTTCGCGGTGGCAATACCGATCTCGTTGTTGCCGCAGACCATCCAGGGCAGAACGCCGATGCCGTCGGGAAATACCACGATGCACTCGGTGCACATTTCCCAAATGGTATGGGTGAACGCCTTATCGTCCAGCTCGTGTACGTGGGTCATGGCAAGGGTATAGGTGGGGTGGGTATGCATCACCACTCTGTGGGCGGGATCCTTTTCCAGGCGAACGATGTGGCTCATCAGGTGTGCGGGAAGCTCACTGGTGAATTTGCCGCCATCGCGATAGCCCCAGAGAAGCTCTGCGGTGGTACCGTCCTTGGCAATGCGGATGATACCCAGGTTCAATTCGGGATCTACCTCTACGTTTTTGAAGTACTTGCCGGTACCGGTAACGATAAAGATCTTGCCGATGAGCTTAGAAGCGTCGAAGCCGGTAGGAATGGTGCGGATCACGCGATCAAGATCCAGATACTCGGCGACCTCTTCCTCCTTCAGAAGGTAGCTGATATTGCCGCCGTTTCTCTCGTCCCAGCCGAGACGGTACATGTTGGCGGTAGCGCGCTTCATTTCCTCCACGAAGGGAGCAGTCAAAATGTCTTTCATTGTTTTATCCTCTCTTTTTCAATTCTTTTTCTTCATATTCTTTTACCTGCGCCAGCCACTCGCCGTCGCAAGGAACACCGCAAGCGGTGCAATATTCGTCCCAGATCTCGCCGAAGGGCAGGGTCTTCGCCTCCTCGCGAAGCACCATCAGATCGGTAAAGTCTCCCGCATCCTGTGCCTTTTTCATAGCGGCGTCGGGAGAAACGAGGGCATAAAGCAAAGCCTTCTGCAAATTGCGGTAGCCCATCACCCAGGCTGCGATACGGTTGATGGAGGCGTCGAAGTAATCCAGCGCGATCTTCACTCTGCCCTCCAAACCGCCGCAGCGAACGATCTCCGATGCGATCTCACGGGTCTCGTCGTCAAAGAGCACCACGTGGTCGCTGTCCCAACGAATGGGGCGGGTCACGTGCAGGGCGATCTCGGGGAAGAAGGCAAGAAGCGCGGAGATCTTATCGGAAACCACCTCGGTGGGGTGATAGTGTCCGTTGTCCATCAAGGGAATACAGCGGTCAGCATTCTTTGCAGCGTACAGCAGAGAAAACTCCGCGCTGCCCGCCGTGTATGCTTCCACGCCGATGCCGAACACCTTGGATTCCACGCAGGGCTTTACCTTTTTGAAATCAAAGGGCTCGGAGAGAATTTGGTCAATGGAATCACGGTAACGTTCCCGGGGACCCAGACGGTCTCCGGGAATATCCTTGAAGCCGTCGCCCGTCCAGATATTCATCACGCATTCCTCTCCCAGTTCCTCTGCCAGGTACTGAGAAATACGAATACAGGCTTTTCCGTGTTCGATCCAGAATTTGCGTGTCTCCTCGCAGGGGCTGGAAAGAGTCAGCGGGTCGCATTTGGGATGGGAGAAGAAGGTGGGATTAAAGTCACAGCCCATGCCACGCTCCTTGCAATATTCCACCCATTTTTTGAAATGCGCGGGTTCAAGCTTATCGCGATCTGCCCACTTGCCGTCCTCAAAAATGGCGTAGCAGGCGTGAAGATTCATTTTCTTTTTGCCGGGAAGAAACGCGAGGGCAAAATCCAGATCCTGCATCAGTTCCTCGGGATTTCTCGCTCTGCCAACGTAATTGCCCGTGGTCTGAATACCGCCGGTCAAGGGCTTTGAGGGATCGGTATCGAAGCCGCGAACGTCGTCGCCCTGCCAGCAATGCAGGGATACGGGAAGCTGTTTCAAAAGCTCGATGGCCCTCTCCGTATCAATGCCAAGTGCGGCGTATTTTTCCTTTGCTTTCGTGTAGCTCATCAGCGCACCTCCGTGATATCAAAAGAGTCTTTTACCGTTTTTCTCATATCGGAAAGAGTTTTGCCGGGATCCGCATACATCATCTGACAAAGAAGATTTCCCAGCGCAGTTGCTTCCACGGGACCTGCAAGGACCGGCTTTCCCGTGACCTTTGCGGTCAGGCGGTTCAGGTACGCATCCTTACTGCCGCCGCCCATAATGTGAATGGTGCGAATCGTTTCACCGGTCAGGCTTTCTACCGTTTTGACCGCTTTATCGTAAGACACTGCAAGAGAATGGTAGACGGAGGACAAAAGATCTTCCAGAGGTAAATCCTTTTCACCCAGCAGATCGCGGATCGCATCGATCATATTTTCCGGAGCAACAAGTGTCGTAGCGTTGGGATCGAAGGTTTTCGTAAAACCGCTCCCCATTGCCATTTGCATCATTTCGTCGTAGGTATATTTCTTATTCAAATTTTTGCGGATGTTCTGGAACAGCCACATTCCCATAATATTTTCCAAGAAACGATAGCGGTATTCAATTCCGCCTTCGTTGGTAAAACCGCCCTGCATCGCTTCTTCCTGCAGAATCGGACGATCAAGCTCCGCTCCGATCAGACTCCAGGTACCGGAGGAAACGAAGATGCTTCCCTCCTCCATGGGGCAGGCGGCAACGGCGGACGCCGTATCGTGAGAGGGACAGAAGATCACCTCTGCGGCAAAGCCAACCTGTTCCTCGATCTCCTTTTTCAGATCTCCCACCTTTTCACCGGGGAGAGAAAGCGTACCGAAGAGTGCGGAATCGATTTCCAACTTTTCAAGCAAGCCGTAATCCCACGTTTTTTCGACCGCATTCACAAGGGATGTGGTGGTAGCATTGGTATACTCGTTTTTCATCACGCCCGTCAAACGCCAGGACAGATAGGCGGGAATCATCAAAAAGTGTTTTGCATTCTCAAGTCTTCCGCTTTTTTGATCGCAAACCAATTGATAGATCGTATTAAAATCCAACGGCTGAATGCCGCAACGGGCAAAAAGCTCTTTGAGGGGCAGAATCTCGTCCACCTTTTGGGGAACGCCCTCTACTCTGCGGTCACGGTAAGCGATTACGGGAAGGATTTCTTTCTCGTTTTCATCCAAAAGCACGTAATCCACGCCCCAGGTGTCAATGGCAATGGTTTTCGGGATCATTCCGATTTCCTTGCAGGCGGCAATACCTGCGATCACATTCCGGACAAGGCTTTCCACGTCCCAGGTCAGGTGACCTGCGTTTTCCTGCACACCGTTTTCAAATCGGTAGACCTCGCACGTCCGAATCTTGCCGTCTTCCAGCCAGCCCAAAATATGTCTGCCGCTGGAAGCACCAATATCAATGGCCAAATGATACATCGTTATTCACCTCACATCTCTTCTCATGTTTATCATACCACAAAAGTAAATGCTTCGGAATATCTTTATTTGTTAAAAAAAGTGTCCTTATTTGCATCTCGGTATAACTTGGGTCGCATTCCGATTTCCTGCTTGAACAAGCGGTGAAAATAGCTGACGTTTTCATATCCGACCGCCATAGCGATCTGATCTACGTTCATTTGTGTGCTCCGCAGTAAAAACTGCGCCTGTGATAACCTTTTTTCTTGCAAAATCCTCGTGAAGTTTTTCCCCGTAGCACGCTTCAAATAGCGGGACAACGCGGAAAGATCGTAGTGCAAAAGCTCACAAAGCTCGCTCAAGCTTCCGTCGGTATAATGCTCCTCGACATACCGAAGCACACGAAATAAAAGAGCGCGGTCTCCCTTTTCCAAACGGACGCGGTCGCTGTGATTGATCAGCTGCAGCAAAAGAAGCCCCATAGTGATCTGCTCCACCTTTCGCTCGTTCGGCAAGGAAAAAAGATAGGCATACAGCAAATTCTCCACCAGATTTTGTACGGGGAGCAAGTCCGACACACGAAAATGAAGATAATGTATTCCCTCTTCCTTACGGCTGAGCGCATCAATAATGAAGCGTTTCAGCGGAGTCTCCTCCTCCCCAAGCATGGAAAGCACCTCCGCAAAGAAACGGGGAAGGATCATAAAATTGACCGCCACGTCCCCCTCGCCGGCACGGAGGATCTCGTGGCTTGCAGCCAGGCTGAGAAATAGGAGTTCTCCCTCGGAAAGCACCACGGTCTCCCCCTCTATGATATGGGTCACGCTCCCCTTGCACACGTACACCACTTCCACGTAATCGTGTGAATGAAGCGGAAAATCCGCAAAACGAGTATGGGTACGGATATCCATCATTTTTCCTGCCGACACCATTTTTCGGCTCTCGATAACGCAGCTTCCTTTTTTCATATAGAGACTGCGATCAAGTCCGCCGGAATCTCGCAGATCTTTTTCTTCTTTCGATAAAGGTTCAAGCTTTGCCAAAATCTCCTGTCGGACCACAACCGCACCTCCTCAATTTCTGTCGTTATTTTACCACAAAAATAATCAGCTTGCAAGCAAAAAAAGAAGCGTGCAGCACTGCACGCTTCTTTTTTATCCGCGATCCTCGAAAACCGCCTCTTCCTTCGATTCGTTTCCGCTTACGGTGACCTCTTCATAGAAGGGATCGATCATATGGCACTTAATCACGGGCCAAGCACCGTAAACCTGGAAAAACCAAGCAATGGAAATCGTAAAGATAAACAACATTCCCACACCCAGCGAGGGGATGAAAAGGAATACCAAAATGTTCAGCAAAAGAACCAACAGGGAGAAAAAGGAACAGAACAAATTCCGTCCGATTCCCGAGATCGCAAGAATCCAGGAGTTTTTCAAGATCTTGGAAATCTTCAGATCAAAGGTTACACACATCAGGTACATATAGGGTCGCATCAAAAGATAAAGCAGGGACAAAAATCCCGTCAGATACAAAAGCAAAAGCATTCCGAAGTTTTGAGTGGAATACACGTAGCTGACCAGGTCGAAAGCAATCACAAACAAAAAGCCGATATCCACAAAGCCCAAAACAAGGGACTGCTTGAAATTACGCTTGATGCAATGGAAAAAGTCCTCGCCCAGATCCACGGGCTCGCGGCGGATAAAATTCCGCAGGATATAGGTCATTGCGGCGCTGGAAAGACCGAAGGTAAGCAAGGTCAAAAGACCGACTCCCAACAGGACGTAAGTCCATACGGACGGGTAGCTGTTGGGCACCTGCACACCCAAAACTCCGTAGAGGGAATTCAGCCCGGGATCATTCCCGTGCAGCATCATACCGTGCAAGGTCTGAAAACCGACGTTTGACGGAGACATATAGGGCGTTCCGCCGACACCTGCCAAATAAGCAAACAGACCGAAAATCGGACAGTTTACCAAAAAGAACAGAAGGTTCAGTGTTACGATACGCCAAAATTTATCCACGAAGGTGGTAAAAAAGCGTTTAAATCCGAAATTTTCGGCAACATCCTTTTTTCGCACCCCCTTGCCGGGTTTTATATATCCGTTAAAAAGACCCATTTTTATCTCCTTTTTCCTGCTTTATAACTTCGAAGTGAAGCGGGATCCGCATTGCCCAAAAGTTCCGAAATTTCTTCCCGTTCCCTGCCGTCCTCCATCCAGTGGCGTGCCAGACTGCGTCTTAAGGTATGGGGCGAAATTTGTTTATCAATACCGCTGTATACGGCTCTGTCCTTCAAATTCTTCCAAAAGCCCTGTCGGGTCATTCGCACACCGCGCACCGTAACAAAAAGAGGGTTTCCCTCTTTTTCCTGCGTCTGATAAAGTTTGCGAACCGTAAGGTATTTCGCCATGGCATCCCGCAAAGATGCGGAAACAGGAATCGTTCTGCGTCTGCGGCCCTCACCGCAAAGAATGGTTTCTCCGCGAAAATCGTCGCAATCCAATTTCATAAGTTCCGTAACCCGAAGCCCCGTTTCGCAAAGGAGCATCAGCATTGCACGATCTCTGATTCCGCGGAACCCCGGAATCGGGCAGGAAATCAGTCGTTCGAACTCGTCACGATCTAAAATCTCGCTCTCTTTTTTTACAAAATCCGCAGCGCGAAGCCCATCCATTGGATTTTCGGAAACCGCGCCCCGTTCCAACAAAAATGCATAAAAGGAACGAACGACGGAAAACTGACGGGACAAAGAGGATGACGACAGTTTCTCTCCCTGCCGTGAAAAATAATCGGTCAATTCTTCCCTGCCTGCCCGTTCGGGATGACGGGAGAAATGAGCATACAATTTTTCAAGATCCCTGCGATAGGATAAAAGGGAGTTCTCGCTGATGCCTGTATTCTGCAAAAAAGCTTCTGCGTTTTTCATCCCCTCACCCCCATTTCCCTCTATTTTACAATAAAACATTCTGTTTTTCAATGGAATTATAAAAGTTTACAAGAAAATCCACCGGCAAACGAGTAAACGTCGCGCTTGCGTTTTTTATTTTTGATTTTCTTCTTTCAACACGTCGAAATACATTTTTTTGCGGGATTCCAAAAAAGTTTTCCACGCGGTGGAATCAATAAAGGGATTTTCAGTCTCGGTAATGCGAGCGCCCTTTCCCACCGTATCGTTGTTGCCCACGTGGTTTCCAATGAAAATTTCTACCTTTTCTTCCATCAAAGCATCGATGGCGGGAACGAATTTTTCACGGATGGAGGTAGGAAGTCCGTAGCGCTCAAGAAAGCCTTTTTTCATGGAATTGGTACCTACACCGCCGTGAGTACCTACGCGATAGGTCTTTTCTCCGTCGGTCACGTCAAAGAAAAATGCTTTGGTACCGGGGGTGTGCCCCGGTGCATCCTTCACCACGATGCGGGTATTACCCAGAGAAATCACGTCTCCTGCGGAAATAAGCACGTCGGGAATGAACGCCTCGTGGTACTCCGCGCCCAATTCCTTTGCCCAGGTCAGATCGATTTTTCCGTTGGCGTAGTCTGCATCTTCCTTACCAATATAAGTTTTGGCACCCGTCATTTCCACCAAAGCGCGTGCGGCACCGAGATGATCGTAATGACCGTGCGTGATGATGATCTTTTTAATGTCGTGAGGGGAAAGTCCAAGGCGGTACATATTGTCGATCACAAGGTAAAGACTTTGAGGATAGCCCGGATCAATCATAATCAAGCCGTCACCCGTATCAATGATATGGGTAGACGCAGGCACCGTGCCCACAAAGTAAAGATTTCCGAAAATGCGGAAGGGTTTTGTATATCCTTTCCAAGGATATGCCATTTTTGAATTCATTTTATTCTCCTTTCCGTGAAAAAAAGCTTTCACGAGAAAATTTTTCATTTAGTCCAAGATAATCAGAAACGGTTTGTGCAACTGCACAAAAGCTTTGGGTAGTTTTCAAATCCGCACCTGCAAGACCTGCCGAATAAACCAGGACGGGAACGTACTCGCGGGAATGGTCGGTAGAGGGAGTTGCCGGATCACAGCCGTGATCGGCAGTAATAATCAGAAGATCCTCCTCCCGAAGGTTTTCAAACAATTGGGGCAAAAATGCGTCGAATTCCGAAAGGGCGCGGGCATAGCCGTCCACGTCGTTCCGATGTCCGTATTTTGCATCGAAATCCACCAGATTCAAAAAGCAAATGCCGTTAAAATCCTGTTTGGAAAATTCAAGACAAATTTCCATTCCGTTTGCATTGGAAGTGGTTCGATGTCCCTGCGTAATACCGCGAGAAGCAAAAATATCCTCGATTTTTCCGATAGATATTACGTCAAACCCTTTCTCCTTTGCACGGTCCAACAGCGTATCTGACGGCGGTGCCAACGAATAATCGTGTCGGTTTGCCGTTCGCTCGAAACCGTTTTCACCCGTTATAAAGGGACGGGCGATCACTCTGCCGACACCGTGCTCCCCTTGCAAAAGTTCGCGGGCGATTTGGCAGATGCGGTAAAGTTCGGAAAGCGGAACGACCTGTTCGTGCGCCGCAATCTGAAACACGCTGTCTCCGGAGGTATAGACGATCAGATCCCCCGTTTTTACGTGCTGTTCACCGTAAAGGCGAATTACTTCCGTTCCCGAAAAAGGCTTGTTGCAAAGAACCTTTCTGCCGCAGCGCTTTTCAAATTCCGCAATCAACTCGGGCGGAAATCCGTCGGGATAGGTAGGAAGGGGATTTTCGGAGATTACTCCGCACAATTCCCAATGACCGATGGTGGTATCTTTGCCCATGGATTTTTCCGCCATTCTTCCAAAGGCGGCAAGAGGCTTTTCAGTTTTGGGCAAAAAATCCAAACCTGCAATATTTCCAAGTCCCGATTCCAACAGATTCGGAACCGAAAAATGCGGAGAAGCAGAAATACTTTTCAACGTATTGGATCCCTGGTCACCAAAACACCGTGCGTCGGGAAGCGCCCCGATTCCCAAGGAATCCAGAACAATGATAAATGCACGCTTCATAGGCTTTTAAAATCGAAGCGCAGAGCGCAAAGCCAACATCATCATATCGGTAAAAGAGGTTTGGCGTTCTTCGGCGGTGGTTGCCTCACCGCTGATCAGATGGTCAGAAACCGTGCAGATGGCAAGAGCCTTTTTTCCAAGGCGCGCCGCATTCATATACAAACCCGCCGCTTCCATCTCCACCGCCATTACGCCCATTTTTCCCCAAAGGGCAAGGGAGGTCTCGTCAGGACGCAGGTCCTGCTCGTCGTTGTAGAAGGTATCGGAGGAAAGCAGGTTTCCTACGTGAAAGCGAAGCCCCATTTTCTCAGCCTCCTCCACGGTGATGCGAAGCAAATCAAAGGATGCCGTAGGCGCAAAAGCACCGGGCAAACGGAAATTTTCCGCCATACGGGAATTGGTACAAGCACCCATGCCCAAAACGATGTCGCGCACGCGAATCGACTCCTGCATCGCGCCTGCAGAACCGATCCGAACAATGTTCTCCACACCGAAAAAGGAATACAATTCGTGAGAATAAATGGCAATGGAGGGCATACCCATACCACTTGCCATTACGGAAATCTTTTCTCCCTCGAACCGCCCCGTATAGCCTTGAATCCCCCGAACGTTATTTACAAGACGCGGCGCTTCCAAAAAGTTCTCCGCGATAAATTTTGCACGCAAGGGATCCCCCGGCATCAAAACGGTTTTGGCAAAATCGGACGGGGTGCAATTAATATGAGGTGTCGGATAGCTCATTGCATTTCTCCTTTTCGGTTTTGATAATTTTCACAACGCGGCTGGTACCCAGACGGTCTGCCCCCAAAGAAAGAAATTCTTCTGCATCCGCAAGAGTTTTGATTCCTCCCGCCGCCTTGATCAAAAGGGGCTTTTGAACGTGCTTTGCAAAAAGAGCAACGTCCTCGGGCGTAGCGCCGCCTGTGGAAAAGCCCGTGCTGGTCTTGATATAATCTGCGCCTGCCTCGCCGACAATACGGCACATGGCAACTTTTTCTTCTTCAGTCAACAGACAGGTTTCCACGATCACCTTGAGAATTTTTCCCTCGGCAGCCTTACGGACCAAGGCAATTTCATCCTTCACGGCATCAAGCTTTCCATCTTTAAGAAAGCCAACGTTGATCACCATATCAATTTCATCTGCGCCGTCCTCCACGGCTTTGGCGGCTTCAAAGGCTTTCACCTCGGCGGTGTTGTATCCGTTGGGAAAACCGATCACGGTACAAACCCTTACCCGTCCCTTTAGATAGTTGGCGGCAAACGCCACGTAGGAGGGCGGAATACATACGGAAGCGGTACCGAAACAAATCGCATCATCACAAAGCGCGCGAATTTCATTTTCCGTTGCCGTTACGGAAAGCAGTGTGTGGTCCACTTTGGAAAGAATCTCCCTGTGCGTCATAAAGCACCTCCGAACAATGAATTTACCCCCATATTATACCATCTCACAGTCCCCTGTGCAAGAATAAACGAGATTTCTTTTTGCTTTTTGCACAAATCAAAAGAAAAAATCGACAAAGTTTGAGCAAAAAGTCTTTTTTACAGCGGGTGTCTTGACAAAATTTCTCAACGTGTATATAATTATACAGATAGATTTTCATCTACAACAAAAGACTTCAGGAGTTGAGAAAAATGATTTTGAAGAGTGTAAAACAAGGCGAAACCAATCAATCCATTTTGGAGATCCAAATCCCTAAGGCTGATTTCGAAGCACAGGTAAACAAGGTCTTCAAGAAACAGGCAAGCAAAATTACCGTACCCGGTTTCCGCAAGGGCAAGGCTCCCCGCGCCATTGTTGAAAAAATGTACGGCAAGGGTATTTTCTACGAAGATGCTTTGAACGAACTTCTGCCCTCCGTATTGGAAGAAGCAGTTAAGGAAGCAAAGCTTGACGTTGTCAGCCAGCCCGAGTTGGAACTTGGCGACATTGATGAAAACGGCGTTGCTTTGACCGCAAAATATTTCACCAAGCCCGAGATCACCGTAAAGAACTACAAGGGCATCAAAGCTGAAAAGACCGTAAAGAAAGTAGCAAAGGCAGAAGTTGACGCTGAACTGGAGAGAGTTCGTCAGAGAAACTCCAGAACCATCGAGATCACTGACAGAGCTGCTGCTATGGACGACATTGCAGTAATCGATTACGAAGGATTTATCGGTGACAAGGCATTTGAAGGCGGCAAGGGCGAAGCTCACAAGCTCAAGCTCGGCAGCGGTCAGTTCATCCCCGGTTTCGAGGAACAGATCGTAGGTCACAAGATCGGCGAGAACTTTGACGTTACCGTTACCTTCCCCGCTGACTATCACGCAGAAGAGCTGAAGGGTCAGGAGGCAATCTTCAAGGTAGCTCTCAACGGCATCGAGAACGTTGAACTTCCCGAATTGGACGACGAATTTGCAAAAGACGTTTCCGATTTTGAAACCTTGGCTGAATATAAGAAGGACATCAAGGCTACAATAGAAAAGAAGAACGCAGACGAAGCTGAGCACGCAGTAGAAGAACAGCTTCTCACCGCCATCATCGACGGTATCGAGGGCGACATTCCCGCCTGCATGTTCGACAACGAAGCAGACAACATGTTCCAGGATTACAGCAACCGTCTGATGCAGCAGGGTCTTTCCATGGAAATGTATCTCCAGTACTCCGGTATGACCCGTGAGAAGATGATGGAAGAATTCCGTCCCCAGGCAGAGCGTCAGGTAAAGGCTACCTTGGCTTTGGAAGCAATCGCTAAGGCTGAAAAGTTCGAGCTGACTGCAGAAGAAATCGAGGCTGAATACACCAGAATCGCCGAGTCCTACAAGATCGAAGTAGCAAAGGCAAAGGAATTCATCCCCGAAGAAATCATCAAGAAGGATGTTTCCGCTCGCAAGGCAGTTGAACTGATCAAGGCTGAAGCTGTGATCGAAGAAAAGGCTGCAGAAGCAAAGAAGGCTCCCGCAAAGAAGACTGAGACCAAGGCTGACGCAGAAAAGAAACCCGCGGCAAAGAAGGCTCCCGCAAAGAAGACCGAAACTGCTGAAAAGGCTCCCGCGAAGAAGCCCGCCGCAAAGAAAGCTCCTGCAAAGAAGGCAGAAGAGAAATAAGAATCCGCAAACGGGAGGTTTGATTTATGGCATTAGTCCCAATGGTGGTTGAACAGACCGGCCATTCCGAAAGAAGTTACGATATCTATTCCCGACTTCTTAACGACAGAGTCGTTTTTCTCTGCGACGAGGTAAACGACACGACCGCAAGTCTTGTTGTAGCCCAGCTTCTTTATCTGGAAGCACAGGATCCTGAAAAAGACATTCATCTGTATATCAATTCCCCCGGCGGCTCCGTATCCGCAGGCATGGCAATCTACGATACCATGAACTACATCAAGTGCGACGTATCGACCATTTGTATCGGTATGGCGGCAAGCATGGGCGCCTTTCTCCTGTCCGCAGGTGCAAAGGGCAAACGCATTGCTCTGCCCCACAGCGAAATTATGATCCATCAGCCCTTAGGCGGTATGCAGGGTCAAGCCAGCGACATTAAGATCCATTCCGATCACATTCTCAGAACCCGCGACACCCTGAATAAAATTTTGGCGGCAAACACGGGCAAGGATTTGGAACAGATCGAAAAGGATACCGATCGTGACAACTTCCTCACTGCACAGGAAGCGATGGAATACGGTTTGATCGATAAGGTTATCGAAAAGAGAGCATAAAAAAAGCTTTCGCCAAAAAGCAAAAAGTCGGGCAAGTTTTGGCTTGCCCGGCTTTATTTTATCAAAATATAAATTACGGAGTTTATATGGCAAATCAAAAAAATGCACCTACTTGTTCTTTTTGTTCCAGAACCCAAGAACAGGCAGGTCTGTTGATCCCCGGTCCCAAAGGCATTTATATCTGTGATGCCTGCGCTACCCTTTGCTATGAATTGGTTGAAGAATATCTGGGTAAGGAAGAAAAAGAGAAAAAGAACGAAAAAGAATTCAGTTTAGACTATCTTCCCCGCCCTACCGAAATCAAATCAAAGCTGGACGAATACGTTGTCGGACAGGACGAAGCAAAAAAAGCACTTTCCGTTGCAGTTTACAATCATTACAAACGATTGATGCAGAAAAGCGACGAGGACGGTGTGGAAATTCAAAAAAGCAACGTGCTGCTGATTGGCGCTACCGGTTGCGGTAAAACCTATCTGGCGCAAACCCTTGCAAAAACGTTGCAGGTTCCTTTCGCCATTGCTGACGCTACCACCTTGACCGAGGCGGGTTACGTAGGCGAGGACGTGGAAAATATTTTGCTCCGCTTGATCCAGGCGGCGGATTTCGACGTGGAAAAAGCCCAAAAGGGTATCATCTACATTGATGAAATCGACAAAATCGCCCGCAGAAGTGAAAATCGCTCCATTACCCGAGACGTTTCCGGCGAAGGAGTTCAGCAAGCGCTTTTGAAGATTTTGGAGGGCACGGTAGCAAACGTTCCTCCCCAGGGCGGAAGAAAGCACCCCAATCAGGAATTTATCAAAATCGACACCAAGAACATCCTCTTTATTTGCGGCGGTGCTTTTGACGGAATGGAAGAAATCATCGGTCGCCGTCAAGGAAAGCAAACCATTGGCTTCCAAGACAAAAGCGAGCAGGTTAAGAAAGAGACACCCACCCTTGCACAGGTTGTTCCTCACGACTTGATCAAATTCGGCATTATCCCCGAGCTTGTCGGCCGTATCCCCGTCATCGTTCCTTTGGACGGGCTGGACGAGGACAGCTTGGTCCGCATTCTCACCGAACCGAAAAATGCATTGGTCCGTCAATATCAAAAGCTTTTCCGTTTTGACGAAATCGAATTGGAATTTAACGACGATGCTTGTCACGAAATTGCAAAAATGGCAAAAGAGCAGAACACGGGCGCTCGCGGCCTGCGCGCCATTATGGAAGGCTTTTTGCAAAAAATCATGTTTGAAATTCCCGATCGCAGAGACGTAAAGAAAGTGATTATCACCAAAGAGGTCGTTTCCTCCGGTGCAGATCCGAAATTGGTTCTCCGCAAACAAAAGAAGGCAGCTGCTGCCGACTAAACAAAAATAATCCCGCGCAACGAATTTGTTGCGCGGGATTTTCATTTTTTCATCAAGCCGTCGGCAAAATGGTAACCGTGTAATTCTCCTCAACGTCACTTCCCACTACGGTAATGGTATATTCTCCTGCCACTGCATCGTCGGCTACGGGAACCTGAACGGTCCAAACGCCATCCACGTTCTCCTGCTCAATCTTGCCGGCAGAAAAGCTGGGAACCACCGCAAGTTCCTTCGTGGTAGAGTGCTCGATGGTAATAACGACCATCTCACCGGGAGAAACGGTTTGCCGATCAATGTTGCTCTGAGTGGGCACGTCGTAATGAATATCAAAGGTGTAGGTTATGGTACCGAAATACTCCTCATGGGCTTCCTGATACCAATCGCATTTTACGGTCATAGACAAAATCGCATCAGTTTCCAAGGTAATCAATTCCATTTCTTTAGGATCACCCGAATGAAGGATTTCGCCCTTTTCATTCTGCAAGGTTATACTGCAAAAATCAGGCTCCAAAGAGAATTTGAAATTCAAATTCTCTCCTTGGGGTAACGTCACAATGTTTTCGAATTTCTCCGAAATATCTTTGTAGGACTTGGTTTCGTTTGCTTTGGCGTAAGTCCAATTACCCTCTATCAGCTTTGCTCCGTAGGTTTTTCCGCCCTGCGAAAACTCCAGTGTGGGATAAACCGCGTAGCTGACTGCGTAGCCCGTCACCATAGGATGTGCCAAAAGTTTGGCAGCCTCCTCGGCGGGAACCAAAAACAAATTTTTATCCGGGTCGGCATACACACAGTCATTTACGGAATCGCTCAAATAAAACACGTACGTTACGTCGCGATTCAGCTTGTGATAAATCACTTCGCATTTCCGATAAGAAGACAAGGGATTTACCGTTTCGGCAATTGCTTCTCCGTTCTCTGCAAGGGATACGAAGAAATCCACGTCACTCTGATTCTTGATCTTTTTTTGCTGTTCACCGTAATTGAGCGTCACCGAAGAAACGGTGCCCAATTTCAAATCAGGATGCAAATTCAATTGCCAAACGACGTAGGTAACAGCCGCAGGAATAATCAATATCAAAAGCAAGATCAAAATCTTGATCCACACCTTGCTTTTCTTCTTTTCCATCATAATGCCTCGCTTTCACTTTTCGGGGCAATGACACGCCCCACCAAACGCAAATCATCTGTTTCCAAAACAAAAATGGGCGGATAAAGGGGATTCAGAGAAATCAGTGCACGTTTCCCGTCGATCTCACCCAAGCGTTTGCAAAGACTTTCTCCGTTAAACAAAAATATTCCGATTTGTCCCAATGCAAGTTCCGTGGTTTTCTCCACAAAAACAAGGTCACCATCGGACAAAAGGGGCTCCATGCTGTCTCCGGAAATACGAATGGCAAAGGATGCATTCTCGGGGATTTCTCCCTTGGCACACTCTACAAACGTATTTTCTTCCGTAAAAACAGGCAAAGGCTCACCTGCCGCGGCAGGTGCTTCGTACAAGGGCAATTGGATCGACGCGCTGCGGCTGTTATCCGCTTCCTTCTCCAAAAGGGATAAAACCGTATCCTTTCCTCGGGAATCTAAAAGGGCGTAAAGCTTCAGAATCCGTTCCTCCTCGGGAGAAACTCCTTTTTTCACGCCTTCCTCAAATATCAATTCCTCCACAGAGGTTCCCAATGCTTTGGCAATGCGAAAAGCCACAGCCAAGCGCTCGGTATCCGTCTCTCTTTTCAGCATACTGTCAAGAGTGGTATAGGCAATTCCTGCATCCTTGGCAAGCTCTGCCTTGGTCATACCGTTCTTCTTTAAAAGCTCTTTAACCTTCCCGGAAAATGACATCCCGTTCCTCGCTTTCAAATGTTTCTCGACGCATTATATCACATTTCGTAAAGAATGTAAAGTCCCTCACGATTTTTCATAATCACGCCACCCCAAAGACGTCTTTTACCAGTATATGCAAAATGTATAAACAAATTACATTTTTGCTAATCAAAATCGTTATAAGAAACGATTCAAAAAAACTTGTATGTGCTTAAAAACAATGTTAGAATAGAGGTAATAGAGTTGTTTTAACTCTAATAATGAAGAAAGGCAATATTTCATATTGCAAAAGGTACGAAAAATGGCTTTGAAAAAGAAAAAGCTGGTACTCAATGCTCTTTGGTGTAAAGGTTGCGGCGTTTGTGCTGCTTTCTGTCCCAAAGGAGTGCTTGCACTAAACGGTGAAAAGATCGTCATCAAGGAAATTGAAAAATGTATCTACTGTGGCATGTGCGAAGCAAGATGTCCCGACTATGCTCTTTATCTTGAGGAGGTTGCAGAATGAAAAAAATCCAACTGATGCAAGGAAACGAAGCCTGTGTGGAAGGCGCTATTGCGGCAGGTTGCCGTTTTTATGCCGGTTATCCCATTACCCCCTCTACCGAAATTGCAGAGGGCTGTGCAGTTCGTATGCCTCAGGTAGGCGGACGTTTCATCCAGATGGAGGATGAAATTGCAGGATGCGCCGCAGCCATCGGTGCCGCAGCAGCAGGTGTTAAGTCCATGACTGCCACTTCCGGCCCCGGCTTTTCTTTGAAGCAAGAAAATCTCGGTTACGCGTGTATTACCGAAATTCCTTTCGTTTTGGTTGACGTACAGCGCGCAGGTCCCTCCACGGGTCTTCCCACCTCCCCTTCTCAGGGTGACGTGATGCAGGCAAAATGGGGTACTCACGGTGACCACCCCGTCATCGCAATTGCTCCTTCTTCCGTTGAGGAATGCTATCGCAAGTGTGTACGCTGCTTTAATCTTGCAGAAAAATACCGCACCCCCGTCATCTTTTTGATGGATGAGATTGTGGGTCACCTTCGCGAGAGCATCGAAATTCCCGAAGAAGGTGAACTGGAGATCATCGACAGATCCTGTCCCGAAGATCCTGCCAACGCGGCTCCCGCTTATTCCTGCAAGGATGGAGAATTGGTTCCCTGTATGGCCCCTTACGGCAGCGGACAAAGATACAACATTACGGGTCTGATTCACGGACAGGACGGCTTCCCCACCAACTCTACCGAAATTGCAGACCGGCAGGTAAAACGCCTGATTGCCAAAATCGATAACAATCTGGATGATATTCTGGAATGGGAAGAAGATATGCCCGAGGATGCCGAAACCTGTATCGTTTGCTACGGCGGTACCGCAAGAAGCGTTTACAGTGCCGTAGAGGAACTGAGACAGAACGGCGAAAAGATCGGTTTCTTCCGCCCCATTACGGTTTGGCCCTTCCCTGAAGAAAAAATGGCTGAAATTTCCAAAAAAGTCCAGAAAATCGTTGTGGTAGAACACAACAACGGTCAGCTGGTGCTTGAAGTGGAACGCGTCATTAAAGGCAACTGCAAATTGGACTTTCTCGGTAAGGTGAACGGAACCGTTATCACCCCCGATGAAGTAATCGCGAAAGTGAAGGAGGGTTAATCATGGCTTCGAAACTGATTGATAAGTATTTCCGCGAGGATCACCTTCCTCACATTTGGTGTCCCGGTTGCGGTCACGGCGTATTAATGCGCGACGTGGCACAGGCTGTGGAAAATCTCGGTTTGGATAAAAACAAGGTGGTACTGGTTTCCGGTATCGGTTGTTCCTCCCGTGCCGCAGGCTATATGGATTTCAACACCATGCATACCACCCACGGCAGAGCTTTGGCTTTTGCTACGGGTATCAAAATGGCTCGTCCCGACCTGGAAGTGCTTTGCATTATGGGTGACGGTGATGCGAGCGCCATCGGCGGAAACCATCTGATTCACGCGGCACGCCGCAACATCGGCATCACCGCCATTATTTTCAACAACAACATTTACGGTATGACCGGCGGTCAGTACTCCCCCACCACTCCTTTCGGAGAAAAGGGTACCACCGCTCCCTACGGTAACATCGACCGTTCCTTTGACATTCCCAAAATTGCCGAAGCCGCCGGTGCTACTTACACCGCAAGAGGCTCTGCGTACGATGCCGTTCGCACCACCAAGCTCATCGAAGAAGGCATCCGTCACAAAGGCTTTTCCGTCATCGAATGCGCTTCCATCTGTCCCACCTACTACGGCAGAAAGAACAAAAAAGGCAGTGTCGTGGATATGTACCGTTGGCAGAAGGAAAACAGCGTTACCGCCGAGAAGGCAAAAACCATGTCTGCAGAAGAACTAAAGGGCAAACTGGTGATCGGTGAACTGAGCCGCAGTGAATTCCCCGAACTAACTGAGCAGTATCAGCAGATCATCGACAAATTTGGCAAGGGGGACAAGTAATATGAGTAAAATGGAAATTCGTCTCGCCGGAACCGGCGGACAGGGTCTGATCACCGGAACCATCATTCTGGCGGAAGCAGGCATTTTCGAAAACAAATTCGTTGCCCAGTCCCAGTCCTACGGTCCCGAAGCAAGAGGCGGTATGTGCAAGGGCGAAGTCATTATTTCCGACAACAAAATCGGCTTTACCAAAGTTACAAAGCCCACTTTCGTTATGGCACTTTCCCAGCTTTCTTTCAAAGAATATTGTCACGGCTTGGATGAAGACTGCTTCGTTTTGGTAGACGAGAGCATTGACGTTCCCGCCGATTACAACCACAAGAAGTTTATGAAGCTCCCCATTCTCAAAACCGCCCGCGAGACGGTGGGTAAGATGCAAACGGTGAACATCGTTTCAATCGGTGCAATCAACGAGATCCTCGGATTCTCCTCCCGCGAGAATATGGAAAAAGCAGTTCTGATGCACGTTCCCAAAGGAACCGAAGAACTGAACCTGAAGGCTTTGGCAGAAGGCGCAAAGCTGGTAAAATAACAGGAGAGTGAAAACAGATGAAAATTCATGAATATCAAGCAAGGGAGCTGTTCGGACAGTTCGGCATCCCCTGCCCCAAGGGAATTTTGGCACTGACTCCCGAAGAAGCTGTAAACGCAGCAAGAGAAATCGGTGAATATCCCGTTGTAGTAAAAGCACAGATTCATTCCGGCGGACGCGGTAAGGCAGGCGGTGTAAAGCTTTGCAAAACCGAAGAAGCCGTAAAGGAATTCTCTACCGAGCTGATCGGTAAGACCCTTTATACGCACCAGACCGGTCCCGAAGGAAAGGTCTGCCGCAGAATTTTCGTGACAAGCGGTTGTTCCATTGCAAAAGAATACTACGTTTCCATGACCGTAGATGCCGCAAATGCATCCATCGTTATGATCGCTTCTGCAGAGGGTGGCACGGAAATCGAGGAACTGAGCAAGAATCACCCCGAAAAGATTTTGCAGATGCGCATTGATCCCACCATCGGCTACAAGGACTACAACGGTTGGGAAATGGCTGAAAAGCTTGGACTGAACGGTGACAAAGCAAAGACCTTCGTCAAGATCGCAAGAGGTATGTACAAGCTCTTTATTGCCAAGGATTGCTCCCTGGTTGAGATCAACCCCTTGGTTGAAACCGAAAACGGTGAGCTTTTTGCCATCGACGCCAAGGTGAACTTTGACGACAACGCTCTTTTCCGTCATCCCGACATCGTAGAGCTCCGCGACTTTGACGAAGAAGATCCCAAGGAAATTCAGGCTTCGAAATTCGATCTGAACTACGTTTCTCTGGACGGAAACGTTGGCTGTATGGTTAACGGTGCAGGACTTGCCATGGCAACCATGGATATTATCAAAACCTTCGGCGGCGAACCTGCAAACTTCCTTGACGTAGGCGGTTCCGCTACCACCGAGCGTGTAAAAGCGGCTTTTGAGATTCTTCTCTCAGACAGCAACGTAAAAGCCATTTTGGTAAACATTTTCGGTGGCATTATGAAGTGCGACGTAATTGCACAGGGTATTGTGGAGGCAGCAAAATCCATGGAGATCCGTGTTCCCGTCGTAGTAAGACTGGACGGAACCAACGCCGACAAGGGCAGAGAAATCCTGGGCGCTTCCGGACTGACTCTGGTTCCCGCAGAAACCTTCGCCGAGGCTGCTCAAAAGGCAGTTGAACTGGCAAAGGCGTAAAGGAGGAATACAAATGATTTTAGTCAATGAAAATACAAAAGTACTCGTTCAGGGTATTACCGGTTCCCAAGGCAAATTCCACACCGAACAAATGCTTGCTTACGGCACCAAAATCGTAGCAGGTACCACTCCCGGAAAAGGCGGTCAGGAGGTTTTGGGCGTTCCCGTATTCAACACCGTCAAGGAAGCAGTAGAAAAGACCGGCGCAAATTGCTCCGTTATCTACATTCCTCCGGCATTTGCCGCAGACGGCATTCTGGAAGCGGTTGATGCCGGAATCGAACTTGTAGTATGCATTACCGAAGGCATCCCCGTTTTGGATATGATGCGCGTGAAAAACTATATGGAGGGCAAAAAGACCCGTTTGATCGGTCCCAACTGTCCCGGTTTGATTTCTCCCGGCGCTTGCAAGGTTGGTATTCTCCCCGGCTTCATTCATGTGCCCGGTCACGTTGGCGTTATGAGCCGCAGCGGTACCTTGACCTATGAAGCAGTACATCAGCTTTCCGCACGCGGAATCGGTCAGTCTACGGCAGTAGGTATTGGCGGAGACCCCATTCGTGGCAGTGGATTTATCGACGTTTTGAAGATGTTCAACGACGATCCCGATACCTATGCAGTGGTTATGATCGGTGAGATCGGCGGCAGCGGAGAGGAAGAAGCCGCTGAATGGATCGCAAAGAATATGACCAAACCCGTCGTTTCCTTTATCGGCGGCAAGACTGCTCCCAAAGGAAAGAGAAT
Organism: Eubacteriales bacterium; assembly: GCA_045657125.1. GTDB lineage: Bacteria > Bacillota > Clostridia > Oscillospirales > SIG627 > RGIG5579. The sequence goes on along the minus strand of JAZOSM010000173.1, from coordinate 3,268 downwards.
GGGCCACGCAGGCGCCATCATTTCCGGCGGTAAGGGTACGCAGGCAGGCAAGGTTGCCGCTTTGGAGGCAGCAGGCGTTATGGTTGCTCCCACCCCCGACAAAATCGGCGAAACCTTGGTTGAAGCCATTAAAAAAGCAGGCATTTACGAAAAGTGCCTGGTGAAATAAAAGACAAAAGAGTTCGTGCAATGCACGAACTCTTTTTTTATAAATTCTGAGTAGATTTTCGAATCTGGAGCGGTGTTTTCCCCGTCAAGCGATGCAACAATTTTCTCATGTAGGATGCGGAGGAAAAACCAAGCTGAATGCTAACCTGCTCCACGGATAAATCCGTACAGGTCAACAAATTAACAGCCTGCTGGCATCTTGCCTCCTGCCGCAAAAGATTTGGTGTTTTGTTAATTTGCTGTTTTAACAGATGGTACAAGGTGGATTCACTGATCCCGAGGTGGTATGCAACCTGATCGTTTCGCTCATGCGGATGCTCATAGATATAATTTGCAACCCGCTGTACCAAAGTATTCTTTCTTTGATAAGGCATTTGTTTCAGATCGGGCATCACCTTCCACAGAATTTGATACAAAACACTTACGGAACAGAGATTCACTTGACGGTCTTGCGCCAAAGTCTGATGCAGGGCGCGTACTTCTTCCGTCATTGGGATTTTTTGCAAGCAGTAATCGATTTTCTCCCCCCTGGGAAAAGCATCGAAAGCAAAAGAATCAAACCGAACTTCACAATCATCCGCCCAATAAGAACGGTATCGGCATCCTCGCGGAATATAAAACAAATCCCCCTCCTTCAATTCAAGTACCCCCTCTTCACTTACGAGCCGTGCAGTTCCTCTATACAAATAGCCGATATAGTGATGGGAAGCACCGTGGGAGTTATCCGCGCGATGCCCGGGTGCAAAGGTATAAAGTCTAAAGGAAAAACTTTTAAACAGTTCCAGATCCGTCATTTTCTTCTCCCAATTTGCAGAATTTTACCTCTTTTTTTGAATAATAGCATATTTTCAAAGAGAAATCAATGCGGTATACTAAAATTATGAAGCAACTCGAAAAAGGAGAATCAAAAATGCGCACAAAGACAATTTTGTTTACAAAGCCCTACGTAGCCGAGCTTTTGGAAAAAGACCTTCCCGCTCCCGCGAACGGGCAAGTGCAGGTAAAGATCACGGTGTCCACCATCAGTTCCGGAACAGAACGGTCAAAGCTGATCGGAGAGTTAAATATCAGCACAACCGCACCCGCGTTAAAAGAAGCAAAATTCCCCCGCGCAGGCGGATACAGCTCCGCAGGTCGCGTCGTCGCCGTTGGAGAAGGTGTGGAGGGGTTTGCCATCGGCGATCGTGTTGCGGTTTTTTGGGCAAAGCACGGATCATTTATGAACGTACCGGTCAAAAATCTGTTAAAGCTCCCCGATGACGTACCGGATGAAGAGGGTGCACTTTGGAACATCGCAACCTTTCCCATGGCAGCGATTCGGAAATGCCGACTGGAAATGGGTGAAAGCGCCCTTGTAATGGGTCAAGGGGTGTTGGGACAAATGGCAGTCATACTGCTCCGTTCGGCAGGTGCCGTACCGATCATCGCAGTAGATCCGGTTGAGAACAAACGCCGTCGAGCATTGGAGATCGGCGCAGATTTTGCTCTCGATCCCTTTGACAGTCATTTTGTCGAACAAGTAAAGGAAATCACGGGCGGTGGTGCCCAAATTGCCATAGAAGTAACAGGGCAAGGCGCGGGATTAAACGGTGCTCTGGACTGTATGCGTCCTCGCGGGCGAGTTGCTCTTTTGGGATGTACCCGCAATTCTGATTTTACCGTGGATTACTATCACAAGGTTCACGGTCCTGGAATTACCTTGATCGGCGCTCACACATTTGCAAGGCCGGAGTTTGACTCCGCTCCCGGTTGGTTCACGGAAGCAGACGACCGAAAAACGCTCCTGGATTTTTACCGATTCGGAAGAATGAGCCTTTCCGGTCTCATTGAAGAAACCCACAAACCGGAAGAGGCGCCGGAGGTCTATTCCAGACTTGCGGTCGAAAAAAGCTTTCCGTTGGTACAATTTGACTGGAGGGAAACAGAATGAAGCCTATTCGTATTGCCCTGATCGGAGTAAACGAAAACAGCCACAGTCTTCAAATCCATACGCGCATACAGCAAATGACAAGCTGCTTCGAGGTGGTGGGAATCGCTTATCCGGAAAGAGAGGAAGAAAGGCTTCCTCAAAAGACGGAAAAATTTACTCACCTGAAAAAGATGACGGTAGAAGAAATTCTGAATGATCCCACCATCGAAGCAGTTGCCATTGAAACCGATGAGATCTATTGCACCAAATATGCTCTGATGGCAGCGCGCAAAGGAAAGCATATTCATATGGAAAAACCGGGTGGTCGGGAACTTTCCGATTTTGAGGAATTGATAAAAACCGTAAAAGAAAAAAACGTAATCTTCTGTCCCGGATATATGTACCGTTATAACCCTTACGTTCAAGAACTGTTTTCTGCAATCGAAAAAGGCGAATTGGGACAGATTTTGTCCGTTGAAGCGCAGATGAGCCGTTGCGACAAGCCTGAGCTGCGAACGTGGCTGGGCAATTTCAAAGGCGGGATGATGTTTTTTCTGGGATGTCATTTGATCGATCTGATCTATCGGATACAAGGAACACCTGAAAAAATTTATCCACTAAACAAATCGACCGGTCTCGACGGCATTGAATCCAACGATTTCGGAACCGTGGTTTTGGAATATCCCCAAGGCATCAGTTTCATTCGTACCATCGGTGTTGAGCGTGGCGGTTTTCAAAGACGGCAGATCGTTGTAATCGGAAGCGAAGGAACTTGGGAGATTAAGCCCTTGGAATGGGGACCCGAGGCGGAGATCGTCACAAGACGCACCGTTTCCACCGATAAAAAGTGGAAGGTGCTTGGAGCAAGCTCGGAAACTGCGCCTTTTGACCGTTACGAAGCAATGCTGACTCATTTTGCTCGCTGCGTGCGAAAGGAGCAAGAGAACGAATATTCTCCCGATTACGAATTGGAAGTCTACAAATTCTTGCTGCAGTGTTGCGGCGAAAAAATATAAAATAAAATCGGAGAAGAAAAAATGTTTAGTTGATCCGGCCAAAGGTAGAAAGCGGCGAAATACGTCCCACAATTTTCAAGGTATATCCCATACAGGAAGCCGAAGAGGCACAGGCTTTGATGAAATCCGGCAAAAGTGCCGGAAAAATCTGCCTTACCGTAAAATAAAAAGAAAC
>JAZOSM010000172.1:0-2991 GCA_045657125.1 Eubacteriales bacterium | reverse complement strand
CCTCTGTTCGGACACCTTTTATCACGTTTAAGGCAAACGTCCTCAAAAACGCAATGTTTTTGAGGACGTTTTATGTTGTTTTGATATTGGATTGGTTGAAAAAACATAAGATAGCAAAATGTCAACCATATGCATTAAATTATCCTGCATAGAAACATCCGAAATCGTAGGAAACAACGTCTATGCTTCGTCTTTTCTTACGATTTTTCGGTTTTCCGTTCCGCTACGCTCCACTCCAAACCGAAAAATCGCGCCGCCGCTTTGAGGGGCTTACTGCGAGTTTGCGAGACGGTATGCCACGGGACTCATATAATCGAGAGTGCTATGCAGACGTTTTCTGTTATAAAAAAGCTCTATGTAGCGGTACAGATCCGTCTTTACATCTTCTATTGTAGCATATTTTCTCCGAAATTTCAATTCTTTTTTGAGCGTAGCAAAAAAGCTTTCTACGCAAGAATTGTCATACAGGCATCCCGGCGCGCTCATGGAACCTTCAATGCCGTTTTCTGCCAGCATACTTTTGTATGCTCGGCTACTGTACTGACTCCCTCGGTCACTATGGAACACCAGCCCGTTGTGTCTCCCGCGAAGAGCCAAGGCATTGGCGAGTGCCCTCTTGCAAAGCTCGCTGTCGATATTTTTGCCCACTTCATAGCCGATCACCTCTTTATTTTTCAAATCCAGGACGGCAGCAAGATAAACCCACCCCATGTTGGTGGGAATATAGGTAATATCTCCTGCCCAGAGTTCGTTAAATCTATCGGGCAAAAAGTGGCGTTTGACTTTGTTTTCGTTATACATACCATCACTTTTTGCCTTTCTGTACGGCTTCCATTTCTTCCGCGTTTGGGGATAGAAGCCGTTCTCTCGCATAATTCTTCGAATCTTCCATTCGCTGACGAAAATGCCTTCTTCTTCAAGGGATTTTCTTCTCTTCCTACAGCCATAGACCTCACGGTTTTCGATGAAGATTCGTCTGATCGCCTCTACGAGCCATATTTCGCGGTCCTTTCGCTTCACTCTGTTGCTTCGGAGGCGGATCTACTGATAGTATTGGCACTGACTGATCTTTAAGGCTTCGCACATCTTTCTCACGGAATGCAGTGCCCGATTTGCGTAGATTGCTTCGCAGGTCATTCTTGTGGTTGCATAAAGATGTGCAGGCATTTTTTAGTATTTCGACCTTCTCTTTTTCGTCTGCCAGTTCTCGGTCTTTTCGCTTTATTTCCTTTTCAAGTTCTTTAATTTTGGCCGCCATTTCATCGGCCGTCTGACGTTTGATGCGCTGTTCGGCTTCATAGCTGGGCATCCCCCGTGCCTCACGGTATTCTCTCACCCAGCGACACACCGTGTTGGTATCTATTCCCAATTCCTTGGAAACTTTGGTTGCGGATTTGCCTCCCTCAAGCACGTACTTGACGGTTTGCAGTTTCATTTCCTCGTTGTATTTGACTTTTCCCATTGTGGTATCCTTTCTCTATCCCGCTAATGCATATGATGCCACATTTTGCCCTCTTATGCAAATCCATACCAATCCACCTCTGATAGTGTACCGACGGCGTACTGTCGGAGGGTCTTTTTTGGGGGAGAATACTTGACGGAATCCTCCGTTTTGGCTATAATAGAGTAAAGCGGAGTGACTATCTCGGGTCAAGGGGTGTTTGCTACCTCGGATGACCTCTTATCAGTACTTAAAACAAAACAAGCGGAAAGGAATTTACGATGATGTTATCAGGAAAAAAACTGCTTTGTATTCTCATGGCGATGAGTCTTCTCATCGCATCGGCGGCTCTGCTGGTCTCTTGTAAAGGGAGCGGTGAAGCTACCGGTGACAGCAGCAAAACCGATCCTGCGAAAACCGATCCTCCTGCGGATCCCGATCCCATACCGCCCAACACGGGAGAGGTAGTCTACAGCGTCGTTCCTGATATGATCTGGGCGACGGCAACCCGTGAGGACGCTACCGCCACCTTTGTGATGGGAAACAGCGTGAACGCTTTCAAGTTTGCTCCCATTGATATCAGCGGGATGAAGTATTTGGAGTTCGACCTTTATCTTCCTTCAGTGAAGAATCTCTCCAAGATTACCGAGAATTCTCAGTTCGAGATCACCTCGTCGGGCACCTGCGACGTGGAAGAATTTAGTTGGTCGGGCACCTCCAACGGAATCCTCCGAGGGCAGAAGCTGGAAGAGGGGTGGAACCACGTGAAGGTTCGCTTGACCTCTATGCCCGGCGTGAATCCCAAGGCGGTCAACTATATCCGCTGGTATTGGGCAGCCCCTGCGTCGACCATAGACGGCTGTAAGATGGCCAATCTTCGCTTTACCGTGGACGGCAGTATCGATCCTCCCGTGATCGGCAAGATGGCGGGGACGGGATTTATCGTGGATACGGTCTATCCCACCGAGGACATAGTGGTTGCTACGGTGGACATTACGAAAGCGCCGTACAATGCCGATCCCACGGGCAAAACCGACGTGACCAAGATCCTCAACAAAGCCCTCGGTGACGTGAGTGTTGCGGGCGGCGGAACGGTCTGGATGCCTGCAGGCAAGTATTTGGTGACCGATACGGTGACCATCCCCGAGTACTGCACCTTGCGGGGCGATTGGCAGGATCCTGACGTGGGAACTGATTACGGAACCGTCATTCTTGCCAAAGTAAAGGCGAATCAGCCTGTTAATCGCGCCCTGTTTTTGATCGGCGGCTCTGCAGGTGTGAACGGATTGACGGTTTACTATCCCGAGCAAAGTCTGGAGGATGTGAAGGAATATCCCTTTACCTTCTACACGACGGGGGAAGGCTCGTCCTATATGTTGGCATCGGTGACGAGATGCACGGTCATCAACGGCTATCGGGGCATCGGTGCCTGCGTGGTCGAGGGCAATGCCCACGAGCAGTTTTCCATTGACAACGTGAAGGGAACCTTCCTGTGTACTGCCGCCGAGGTCTACAATCAGGCGGACGAAGTCGGATCGTAGCCATGTCGG
>JAZOSM010000171.1:0-2421 GCA_045657125.1 Eubacteriales bacterium | reverse complement strand
GACCAGCTTGGAAGGCTGGGATTCTACCATTGAACTACACTCGCATATATTTCATTCAATTCAGCGGCTTTTTCAACCGCCTATTTATCATACCACAAGTGTTTTGGTTTGTCAACCCTTTTTTTGAAATTTTTTTGTCTTTTTTTAGATTTTTTCAAAATGACGGAAAAACGCTCAAACACCGCTTTTACAATGGGATAAGCGACTGAAAATTATTAAAACAAATTCAAAAAAATTTCAAAAAGCCCTTGATACTAATGTACAAATATAGTATAATATATAAGATAATGGGCGAGTGTTTGCCAAAATGACGAAAGGAGTGACTAAAATGGCGGATTGGTTGTTACCCGATTATATATTCCAAAGCTTTACCGACGTAACGCCCGAATTTTTAGATTCCGTCGGAATAAAGGCACTCCTTATTGATTTTGACATCACGCTTGCGCCCTACGAGATGGCCGAGCCCGATGACAGAATAAAAAATTGGTTCTGTGAGCTTAAAAAGAACGGAATACGCGCCACTCTGGTGTCCAACAACGACCGCGAGCGCGTAGAGCTTTTTAATCGCGAGCTTTCACTCAATGCCTATTACAAAAGTGGCAAGCCGTTCGCTAAAAATCTAAAAAAAGCAATGGCAGAGATGGGCAGCGATAAAACAAACACCGCGATGATGGGCGACCAGTTGCTGACGGACGCGGCGGCGGGCAAGCATATAGGTCTTACGACCATCATCGTGCCTCCCATCAAGGACAAGAGCAACGCCTTTTTCAGAGCAAAGCGCGCGCTTGAAGTCCCGACTATTAAAAAATACGTTCGTTTGCACGCGGACGACCAAGCTATCGCGGAAAAATGCCGTTTCTGGCTTGAAAAAATGTACAAAAAGGAAGATAAGATATATGGATAGAGCAAAATTCGGACCGGGCGGAAACGGTGACCTGTTTTACGCTATGGGCGGTAAGGGAACGGTCGATGCTCCCGAATGGGTAAAAAATTACGGACTTGACGCCTATGAATTTGAGGCGGGCAGAGGTATCGGCGCGGGAGAGGCGACGCTTTCGGCGATTGGACGCAAGGCAAGAGAGCACGGCATACGTATGTCCTTGCATACGCCGTACTTCATCTCGCTGTCGGGTGTTGACCCCGAAAAACGCCTTAAAAGCATAGATTACATTCAAAAATCGCTCTGGGCGGCAGAGCTGCTCGGCGCCGAGACGATAGTCATTCACAGCGGAAGCGCGGCGAAGATAAGCAGAGATGAGGCAATGAAGCTTTCCTGCGACACGCTCGAAAAGGTCATCGAGTCGGTCGGCGACACCGACGTAAAGCTCGGAATTGAAACTATGGGCAAGGTCAATCAGCTTGGCACGCTTGACGAGGTCATAGAGCAATGCAAGGTAGACCGCCATTACGTTCCCGTAGTGGATTTCGGACACCTCAACGCGCGTGAGCGCGGGGGTTATTTCCTCACGGTCGACGATTACAGACGCATTTTTGACAAGATAGCCGAGGGGCTTTCGTTTGACGTCGCAAAGAATCTGCATTGTCACTTTTCCAAGATAGAATACACCGACGCGGGCGAGAAAAAGCATCTCACCTTTGCCGACGAAATGTATGGGCCGTCATTCGAGCCGCTTATGGAGGCGATAGCACGTGACGGACTTACACCCACAATAATCTGCGAGTCGGACGGTACACAGGCAGAGGATGCGCTGGCGATGAAAAAATACTACAACTCCATAATCTGAGGGGGATAAATAATATGAGAAAGATTGAAAAATTCAAGCAGGAAATGGCTAAAAAGGGCTTTGACGCGGCGGTAATATCGTCTGCTGTCAACCAGAGATATCTGACTGGCTTTGACTACACCGACGGATACGTGCTTGTCACCAAAAACAAGTCCTACGTTCTTGCAGATTTCAGATATATCGAGGCGGCGCGCGCGTGCGTTGACACCACCGATTTTGAGATAATTATGCCCGATACGTCTATGCTTATCTGCGTTGCGGGCTTGCTCGATGAAAACGAGTGTAAAAACGTAGCGTTTGAGGACGCGACGCTTTCGGTTTCGGGGCTTGAACGCATGAAAAAGGTATTCGTGGGCAAGGAGCTTGTCGCGGGTGCATCCGAGATAGCTGACGGACTCCGTCTTTACAAGGATGCAGAGGAAATAGAGAAGATAAAGAGAGCGCAGGCGATAACCGATGCGGGCTTTACTCATATGCTGGACGTGCTGACTCCCAATATGACGGAGATAGAGGCGGCACTCGAACTCGAATTCTTTATGAGAAAGATGGGCAGCGAGGGGACGGCGTTTGAGACCATTGCCGTTTCGGGAAGCGCATCCTCGCTTCCGCACGGAGTTCCGCGTAATGTAAAGTTGGAAAAGGGCTTCTTTACAATGGACTTCGGCGCGAAATTCGA
>JAZOSM010000170.1:0-3019 GCA_045657125.1 Eubacteriales bacterium | reverse complement strand
CTTGCCCGAGAGGGACTTAAAAACGTATTGTTTCTCAATGCGGATGCGGCAAAGCTGGCAGAGTATTTTGCTCCCGGTGAGATTGACCGTATTTATCTGAACTTCTCCGATCCGTGGCCCAAGTCGCGCCACGCAAAGCGGAGATTGACCGCGCCTTCTTTTTTGGAGGTGTATCGCACCATTCTTGCGTCGGGCGGTTACATTCGTCAGAAAACCGACAACGTACTTCTTTTCGAATCCTCTTTGGAAAACTACGCCGCCTGCGGATGGCGCTGTGAGGACCTGTGCCGCGATTTGCACAATTCTCCTTGGGCAGAGGAAAACATTCTGACCGAGTACGAGATCAACTTCTCCGGCAAGGGACTGACCATCAACGCCGTAACAGCGTATCGGGATTAAAGAATGAAGGAATTTATCATCGGGCCAAACGATGCCGATCAGCGTTTGGATAAATTCGTGCTGAAAGCCACCATCGGTTTGCCCAAATCTCTTTTGTACAAAGCCATTCGCACCAAAAAGATCAAGGTCAACCGCAAACGGTGCGAGGTGGGGCAGATTCTTTCTCAGGGGGATTCGGTGCAGATGTTTCTTGCACCCGATTTCTTCGGAGAACGGCAGGAGCGCTTTTTGACCCTGACACCGAATTTGTCCGTTGCCTATGAGGACGAAAATCTTTTGATTTGCGATAAACCCGTGGGACTTTCCTGCCACGCGGACGAAGCGCAGGAGACGGGTACGCTGATTGATCATATCAAGGCATACCTGTTTCAAAAGGGCGAATATTGTCCGGAGCGCGAAAATTCCTTTGCGCCCGCCCTGTGCAACCGCATCGACCGAAACACCTCGGGACTTGTAATTGCCGCAAAAAATGCTATGGCTTTGCGCGAGGTCAATGAAATGATCCGCGACCGCGCGGTAGAAAAGCAGTATCTTGCCCTTTGCCACGGCAAGGCGCCCTGCCGCGACGGGATTCGCCTGTATTTGAAAAAGGATTCCGAGAACAACCGCGTTTTTGTTTCCGAGTATCCCCGTGAGGGATATTTGACCGCCATTACGGATTGTAAGAGGCTTTCCTACGACCCCGCCCTTGACCGTAGTCTGGTGGAGATTCGTCTGCACACGGGCAGAACCCACCAAATCCGCGCAACCCTCGCCCATTTGGGACATCCTTTGGTGGGGGATACCAAGTACGGAAATCAGCGGGACGAGGAGTTTTCCTATCAGGCGCTTCGCAGTCACCGATTGCTGTTCCATCCTCGGGAAGAAAGTCCTCTTTTTTACCTTGCGGGAAAAGAAATTTTGGCACCGAAAGACCCCCGTTTTTCCCGAGACTTGTAATTTTTGCAAAGTAGTTTTTCACAGAAAGTTTTCCACAGTTTTGTGGAAAACTCTGTGGATATTTGGGAAAACCCAGTGTTTTCAAGGGAAATTCGCCCGGATTTGCGAAAATATGCTGTGGAAAACTTTTGAAAATGCAAATGGCGATTTTGCATTTCTTGATGAAAAGCACTTTTTTTCGATTTTTTTAAAAAGAAAAAAAGTGTTTTTTGTTTTTTCGTCGTATATAAGAACAGAAAGAAAAAAAGGAGGTGTTTTTTGTGCGGATTCCGGAAAGCTTTATTCAGGAAGTTGTTTTGCGAAATCCTTTGGAGGAAATCGTGGCTCAGTACGCGCCCTTGAAGCGCGCGGGAAGCAATATGGTTTGCTGCTGTCCGTTCCATCACGAAAAAACACCGTCTTTTACCTTGTACTCCAATCCCAGCCATTACTACTGCTACGGCTGCGGCGCAGGCGGTGACGTGATCACCTTTATCCGCACCATGGAAAATCTTGATTACGTTTCGGCGGTGGAGTACCTTGCCAATCGCGCGGGACTTGCTATGCCCCAAAGCGCGCCCATGGAAAAACGGGTGGATAAAAAAAGACTTTGCGAGATCAATGCCGAGGCGGCTCGTTTCTGGCACAAGAATTTGTTTACCCCGTCCGGTAAGGCAGGTCTGGACTATTTGGTGAACCGTGGCCTGTCCGTTCCCATTATCAAACGCTTCGGACTTGGCTATGCAGGTGCGGAGTGGGATGCGCTTTACAAGCACCTGAAGGGAAAGGGCTACCGTGATCAGGAGTTGGATAAGCTGTTTCTTTGCCGTATGGGCAAAAGCGGCAGGTTTTACGACATTTTCCGTCAAAGGGTGATGTTCCCCATCATTGACGTGGGCGGAAACGTATTGGCTTTCAGCGGAAGAACCATTCTCCCCAAAAGTTCCGATGAACAGAATTACCGCAAATACGTCAATACCAATGATACCGAGGTATTTAAAAAGAGTCAGACCGTTTTTGCGCTGAACATTGCCAAAAACAGCCCCGAAAAAGAAATCGTTTTGTGCGAAGGAAATATGGACGCGGTTTCTCTCCACGCCAACGGTGTTTCCAACGCCGTTGCGTCTTTGGGTACGGCGCTGACTCCCTCCCAATGCCGATTGATCGCCCGGTTTACCGATCGGGTCAGCATTTGCTACGACTCCGACGAGGCAGGACGCAGCGCTACGGTAAAGGCGATACGCTTGTTGCAGGATGCGGGACTGAAGGTGCGCGTCATTTCCCTGTCCGGCACCGATGCCTCGGGCAAAGAGATCAAGGACCCCGACGATTTCATCCGCGCCTTCGGAAAGCTTTCCTTTGATAAGGCACTTGCTACCGCCCCCGGCGCCATTGAGTATCTCTTTGGACGGATTGCCGCGGGAAAGGATCTGTCCACCATGGACGGCAAGGATGAATTTATTAAAGAATGTACGGCTTTGTTTGCTACGGTGCAAAGCCCCGTGGAGAGAGAACTTTACATTTCAAAAGCAGAACAGGTAACGGGAATTCCCGCGCAGGTGATACGCCTGCAAACCCAAAAAGAGGGGGCGAAGGAATTCCACCGCGAGGAAAAAGAAAAACTGCAAAAGGAATTGCAGAAAACCCGCGGACTTGGAAACCGCATCAATCCCGACAAGGCAAAATTCGTTTCTGCGGCGGC
>JAZOSM010000169.1:0-2871 GCA_045657125.1 Eubacteriales bacterium | reverse complement strand
AAAAAGTCAATACTTAAGCCTCAAAGCAACGGTAAGATTCAAAAATACTTTTACTGTTCATTTCCTGCCCCTTTGGCGAAAAGCCGCAAATGCATCTTTTTGTTTTCACTTGAAAAAATGGCATAAAAACCCCGGAAGCCGTAGCGGCTTCCGGGGTTATGTGACCGGCAGCTATTGCGGTCGCATTATGTGAGCCGTGTGACCGATTTGGATTCCGATTTGGACACTTAATCGCAAAGAATAATAAACGGCAACGCCCTGCTTGCGAGCATGGTTTTGCTTGACAACGTGCAAGGGATGCTTTATAATGGAGATGTTGCAAAAATACAATTGAAAAGGGGCGAATGAAAAGCATGGACGGTCTGACAAATATGCGGTTGGACGAAAAAATAGAGTATCTGCGTCAAAATCCGATTTTTTGGTCGCGTCTTGGCTATGAGCGGGAAACGGGCGGTTGGGAGGCGCACGTCAAAAACGCGCAGCGGCACAAGACATTTTATGAAAAAGGGATCTTGGTACATTCCAGCATTATCCCAAGCGGCTGGGTGGCTCCGAATCAATTTGATTATACGGAAACAGATCAATATTTGGAGCTTTTGTTTTCAAGTTGTCCGGACATTGCCTTTTTGCCTCGTGTGAAGCTGAACGTGCCGGAGGGCTGGTGCGAGGAAAACCCCGATGACGTATTCGTGTACGGCTGCGGTCCGCGCACGAGAGAGGATATTATTGCAACGATCGGCACGGAAGAGCACGGATCACATCCGAACAAGCCCGGTGATAAAATTGCACAGCAAAGCTTTTTCTCACAGAAATGGAGGGATGATGCCTCTCTTGCACTTCGCCGTTTTATCGAACACGTTGAAAGCTCAAAATGGGCTTCTCGGATCATTGGGTATCACTTGGCGTATGGCACCTCCGGTGAGACCACGCAATGGGGATCGTGGAGCCGCGATCCTTATCTTAAGGGCGATTACGGAATCAATGCAACCCGTGCGTTTGTTGCGTACGCCAAAAAACACGGAAAGCATTACGATTTGGTGCCGCCGATTGAAAAGCGTTTTTATATCGAAGAAGGCGGAAAAAAATTCAGACTTCAACTTGGCACACCAACACTGAACGAGCTGTTTTTACATACCGAGCAGGACGAGCAGATCACGATGTATTCCGAATTTGTGAGAGACGGCAGTATGGACACAATGGAAACCTTTTGCAAAGCGGCAAAGGAGTTGGTTCCAAGCAAGGTCATCGGCGTTTTCTACGGATATATCGTGGAGCCAAAGAAGTGTATCAATGCGCAGCACACGGCATACGATCGGCTTCTTGCCTCCCCTTACATCGATTTTGTGGCAAGCCCCAAGGGCTACGTGCGGGTAAGCCCCACCGATCCCGGCTTCGGCCAGGCGGTGCCGAACTCCATTAACCGAAAAAAATTGTGGATCGATGAGTTGGATAACCGAACCCACCTTTGTACCGAGATCGCAAACCCCGAGTATGATCTCCCCGCAAAGAATTTTGAGCAAACAAGAGCGGTCTACTGGCGTGAATTCACCAAAAACGTCGTTTACCACCAAGGCTATTGGTGGATGGACCTTGGCGGCGGCTGGCTGGATTCCGAAGAGATACAAAGCGAGATCATGTTGATGAATCACGTATCCAAAGAGCTTTATCGGGAAAGAGCTACGCATCAAAGCGTTGCAGAGGTCCTTTTGGTGATCAACGAAAACGCCATGCATCACATCCGCCCCAATGCAGGACTTCACGGCGCCGTAACGCATCATATCGGATCGACCTTCAAGGAAAGCGGTGTTCCCGTTGATTTTTATCGTGCCGCAGATCTTAAGGAGCTTGACCTGAAGCAATATAAAATGATCGTTTTCTTGAATGCTTTTTATGAGGAGGCAGACAAGATGCAGAGCGTGCTCAAGAAGGCGTCGCCCGACTGCCACATCATATGGAATTACGCGGCAGGAATTTTGGACGCCGTCGACGGGAGCTTCGGCGCGGAGAACGTACGTCGCCTTACCGGCTTTTCGATTGGGGAATATCCTAAATCTGCGCTGACCGCGTATGATGAGTTGGGCTATCCCGTTTTGTATATCAATCAAGAGGAAAATTTGATGCCGCTGGAATACCATTCCGATGGAAGGATCAAAACTGCAAAGCGCAGTGCCGCAGGTGGTCAAACCCATATTCTTTGCTCCACACCTTCGGATTTTTCAGTGGATCTCGCGCGCTCGCTGTTGCGGGATGCGGGCGTGCATCTCTACACACCTGCATATTGTACCGTCCATGCGGATAACCGCTTTATTTACGTGCTTTCCGAAAGGGATCAAACAGTGAATATTACCATGCAGCAGCCGGTCACTTGCCGCAATATTTTCACAAATCAAATCTATAAAAATCAAAAGAATATTTCTTGTGAAATGGCTGCGGGAACGTGCGTGGTTCTAAAGTATATCAAGGAATGACTCTGTGACGCGGTAACACGAAATTTGCCCTGAACCTTAACTTTTCCGTCAGCTTTTTTGCGAATGGGAAGTTGTCGGAGGGGGGCGTAATGCAAAATCCGCTTCACAATGCAAAAAAGAAAAGCACCCACAAGGGGTGCTGTTCTTTTTTGGGCAAGTGTGACCGATTTAGATGTCGCATCAAAATGAACGGAATATCAAAACGAGTGAAACACCAGTGTTTTCAAGGGTTTTCACGCTTTTCATAGCCAAACTTGTTTTGTTTTTTCATCGTTTCTTTGAATTTTGCGTGTGACCAAAATAGATGCCACACCAAAACATCTCTAATCTTAACCCGAAGCGGTAGCACTCTGATCGCACTTTCAGAACCAAACACAAAAAAGGCACCCGATCGGGTGCCTTT
>JAZOSM010000168.1:0-13430 GCA_045657125.1 Eubacteriales bacterium | reverse complement strand
AGGATGACAACACCTGTGAGGGTGTAGCGGGAACCATCGTAAATACCATTGCTTTGGATACGCCCGCTTCCGCATTTTCCAACTACGTTTGGGGCGGTAACGGCTATCATACCATCAAGGACGTAGACGGCGCGTCGGAGACCGCTTCCAACTCCGAAAACGTTGTTACCGGCTCGATTACCACCAACGTTTACGGCGGTCACTACGGTACCTTCCGCGGCGAGTCTGCCTGCGGCAAGTTGGATAACGTTCCCATTACCGTAAATATTTACGGCGGTAAGTGGACCGGCAACTTTATGGCAGTTAACAGAACCAACTCCAAGGGAACTACCAACGCTGCAAACTGCGTAGTTACCACCAATATCTACGGCGGCACCTTCAACGGCTATATGTATTTGGGCGGTCAGAACAGCCGTAACCACAAGATTGTCAATAACATCTACGGTGGTACCTTCGCCAAAGAATATTACGGCGGTGGTGATTCCTGGGCAAAGGAAATCGAGAACAACATCTACGGCGGTACCTTTGGCACCTACTACTACGGCGGCGGTAAGGCCTGCGGCTTTGAAAAGCTTACCAACAATATCTACGGCGGCACGTTCAGCAAAGAGCATGATTTTATGGGCGCTTACGAAAGCCCCACTCCCGATAAGACTTCTTACTACTACGCAGATCAGACCATCGAGAATAATTTCTACGGCGCCGATATGGGCTCCGGCTGGAACTACGGCGGACATCGCGCAGGACCTACGAATACCATTACCAATAACTTCTACTCCGGCGAGGAAAACCTCTTAAGAGATCCTGAAAACGAGCTTTACAAGTATTTCGATGCAGATGGCGTAACCACCAAGGAATCCGGTACCTATTTCCGTGATCAGTTTCTCTGCGGATCCGGTTACTCGGAATCCGATATCTTCAAAAACAGAGCAAACAGCATCACCAACTACTTTGCAGGCGGCGGCTTCGTTACCGGCAAGGGCGGTACTAATATCACCATCCGTTGCGGTATGCGTTGGGGTATCGTAGGTGATATCACCACTACCTTCGTTGAAGGCTCTTACTACCGCGTATTCGGCGGCTGTGACTACGGTTATGCAACCGGTACCATTACCAACAACTTCGGTAAGGACGGGGAAGAAGGCACCGCGCTTTCCTTCTCGGGTTACGTATACGGCGGCGGTTACGACCAGACCAACGGTGTAACGCTGTTCAGTGAGAAAATTGCAACCGCCAAGGCAGCGGCAACTCCCACTGCAACGCAAACTGCATGGCTGAATATTGCCGATGAATTCGGCGACGACTTTGCAGGCGGTGCAAACGCCATCGTGAACAACGTAAACTATGGTACCTTCCATCAGTTCTTCGGCGGTTCCTTCGGCGCTTCCAGCGACACGCAGAAAGCAATTTCTCACATCGGTACCATTACCAATAACGTAAACGGCGGTACCTTTGAAAAACTCGGCAGCGACAGCTACGTCTTTACCGGCGGCTGTTTCCGCAATGCTGTGATCGATTCCATTACCAATAACGTTAGCGGCGGTATTTTCAACGGCAACTACTACGGCGGTTCCATCGGTATCGGCACAGTTGAATGTGATTCGATCACCAATGTTTTCAACGGCGGTGAAGGCAATAAGACTGCCAACGTTACCCTTTATCTCGGCAACGGCGGTCCCACCTATAACGGCACCGTTCATTCCACCATCAATGATTTCACCGCAAATATGGCTTATATCTTCGGTGGATCTTCCAACACTCACAACCAGCCCGCCGGCGTAGAATACGGTATTTATACTGAAATCAACGGCGGCACCTTTGCAGGCTTCTGGGGACTTGGCGGCGGCGGATCCTGCGTATACAACGGCAACGTTAAGACCGTTGTAAACGGCGGTACTTTCGTAGGCTATCAAAACGGCGCAATGCCCAACTCCATTGCGGGCGCTGCCCGAAACGGCAAGCTTTGCGGTAATTCAGAGCTTGTGATCAACGACGGTGTGTTTACCCACGACGTTGTAGCAGGTACCATCTACGGCTCATACTCTGCAGCATCAACCGAAATCGACGGCGACGTCACCTTGACTATCAAGGGCGGCAGCTTTAAGAGAAACGTATACGGTGTTTGCAGAACCGCCGGTGAAATCACCTGTACCGGTGAAACTCAGGTCAACGTTGTGCAGACCGCAGGCACACCTCTTGCATTCTACGGCAACATTTCCATCGACAACTTTACTGCCATTGACGAGCCCGTGGAAATCGGTAAGTCTGTCAGCATGAACGTTGGTGCTTTGAACGGCACGCTTGTGTTGAAGCAGACAGAGGGCTGGATCGCAAGAGATTACGTGATTCTTCCCGCAGGTGCTTCCTGCACCGTTCTGGAATCTGCCGATTGCTTCGGCAGATATGCCATCGACGACAGCGTGAAGGTTTACGGTCTCGGTCTCGACGCTGCAGGCGCAACCATCATTCTGGATACCAAGCTTGGCGCGAGAATTCTCTTTAACAAGGCTGAAGTAGATCAGATCGCTTCTTCCTTCGAGGTTGAGGCAAAATTGGGTGACGTGGTTCTCGCTACCGCAGACTATGAATCTCTTGAGGAATACCGTGGATATTACTCCATCATCGTAAACGGTATCGGTATTACCGATTATGCCGAGGACTTTGTGATCAGCGGACAGGCTTCCCTGACGATTTCCATGGAAGATCTGGTAAATATGGGCCAGAACACCTGGACCGGCAATTGGCTGGATCTTTGCAATTCTTTGGAGAATTTCCACAACGTTTACAACCTTGACAAGGCAGGCGCTTATACGCCCCATGCCGTTGCCAATGAAATGACTGCACGCCGCGGCGAGGCAGGTGCACAGATTTATTCCGCTTCGGCAAGCGTTCTGATGACCGATGCGGCAGGCGTTCGTCTGAATCTGATTCTTCGCAAAAATCCTGTGGATCTTGCAGTTGCGGTAAACGGTGTATCCGTCTCTGACTGTGCAACCGTTACCGAAACCGAAATCAACGGCAACCTTTACTACAACGTACAGATCGATCTGTTCTTCAAGGCAGCCGCCATGGAGACCAAATTCGAAATTTCGGTTTCTTCCGTAGACGGAATCTATATGGTTTACGGTGATACCGTTGCAAACCTGGCATATCAGCTCAGCACCGATAGCACCAACCTGTATAAAGACAATGCCGAGGCGTTGTTGTATTACATTCAGAAAGCCTCTGTTTGCGCTTCTGCTTTGTAAAATTTGCTGCGACTTCGTCAAGGTGCGATAAATTGCTCGATCATTTACGTGTGTAAACTCACTCGCAATTTTCTTCCTTTCCTCGTCTCGCTAAATTTTACTCCGCAGAAGATGGGAGGAAGCAGCGACTTCGTCAAGGTGCGATAAATTGCTCGATCATTTACGTGTGTAAACTCACTCGCAATTTTCTTCCTTTCCTCGTCTCGCGCGCCTTTACTTCGCAGAAAAGGAAGGGTGACTGCGACTTCGTTGTGCTGCACGGAATGATTGCAAAGAAGGCTGCAACTTCGGAATAAAACCTTTCGTGGGCGCATCTCTTTATGAGGTGCGCCCCTTTTTTGGTTGAAAATCGGAAAACACCTTGAAAAGTGCTTGTGGCTGTGTTAGAATTTAGAAAATAAGTATTTGTGGAGGTAATTATGAAACTTGGAATTACATGCAACAAATTTTGCCGTATCGGTGAAGCCGCAAAATACGGTTTTGATTACATAGAGGTATCTCTGAAGTGGCTGCAGACCCTGACTCCCGAGGAACTGGATGCATTTGAGGCAGAACTGAAGGACAAGGGCGTTACCGTAGATGCGTTCAACTGCTTTTACGGCCCTGAAGTAAAGCTGATGGGCGATGAGATGGACAAAGAACTTTTGGCAAAGGTTACCCGAGAGAACGTAGAACTTGCCGCAAGATTCAATCCCTCCATCGTTGTAATCGGTTCCGGCGGTGCAAGAACCATTCCCGAGGGCTTCCCCCGTGAAAAGGCGATGGAAATCTTTGCGGAAGCCGTAAATCTCGCCGCTGATATCTGCGCGGAAAAGGGAATCCGCGTGGTTATTGAGCCTTTGCGTCACAAAGAGACCAATTTTATCAACACCATTTTGGAAGGCAAGGAAATGGGCGAGAAAATCGGCAATCCCAACGTTGGTTGCCTGATTGACTTTTTCCATTTTTCACAGAACGGTGAAAAGATTGAGACGATCAAGGAGTTGGAGGGAAAGCTGATTCACGCGCACATTGCCCGTCCCAGCGACGACCGTTTGGTTCCCAGAAAAGAGGACGAAGAAACCGTTCGTCTTTGGATGGCAAAGCTTCGTGAGATCGGCTACGACGAAAGAATCACGCTGGAATGCTCTTGGAAAAACGCAAATTCCTTTGAGGAGGAAATGGAGGCAGCGCAGTATTACCTGCCGATTTTCAGAGGACAGAACTAAGAATGAAGAAAGCAAAAAAACGCGACGTTCAAAGTTTTGCAGAAGAATTGATTTCCGATCCTGCCACCATGGAAGATAAGTTTTTTCATTACGCGGGACTGATGGCGTATTATCGCTGTGCCATGATGGAGATCGAGACGAAATTCAACGTATTGAACGAGGAATTTTCCTTGCAGTACGACCGAAATCCCATACAGGATATCCGTACCCGTTTAAAAAGCCCCGACAGTATTTTCCGCAAACTTCGGCGCAAGGGAATTGAAATGACTGCCGAATCCATCGAGGAGCATTTGTCCGACGTTGCGGGGGTTCGTGTGATTTGTTCTTTTCTGGCGGATGTGTATTTGCTTGCCGATGCACTTTTAGGGCAGGACGATATCACGCTGATCGAGAAAAAAGACTATATTCAAAATCCGAAGGAAAACGGGTATCGCAGTCTGCATTTGATCGTTACCGTGCCGATTTTTTTGGCTCAGGAAAAGCGCTTGATGAAGGTGGAAATTCAGTTTCGCACGATTTCCATGGATTCCTGGGCAAGCCTGGAGCATCAGCTTTTTTATAAAAAAAGCGCAGAGTTTACCGAGCAGATGAAAGCGGATTTGTACCGTTGTGCCACCCTGTCCGCGGAGCTGGATGCGAAGATGGACGACCTGCGAAAAATGACGAAAATCGATTCTAAAAAACACAATTGAATTTTCCTGATAAAAAGAGAAGAAAACAGGGCTGTTTTCTTCTCTTTTCGTTTGTTTTTTTAGCGGTGGATATTGACAAAAGAGGTACTTTGTCCTAGAATAAAATATGTATTATTATAACTGAAACTATGTGTATATAAATACCAAAAGAGGAGTAGAATCCATGAAGCATTTCAAGAAAATAACTGCTGTGTTGTTGGCACTTTTGTTTGCAATTTCACCCTTGGCAGGCGTGCCTTTTGAGGATGTTTATGCGGCAGAAGCGATTACCGTTACCACTGCAGTGAAAGATGGGGAGATCGTCAAAGGCGGAGAGGTTGTATTTTCCGTTTCTCTTTCCGCGCCTTTTACCGGGAAATCGATGGCGTTGGACCTGAATGCTTATGATCATAACGTGTTTGAGTGGGTTGAAGGCTCCTGGAGTGACGCCATTGAGTTTTCTGCCATTACTGACATCAATGAAAACGAGGAATTGGCGGCTTTCCTGAATCAATCCGAAATTACTGCCAAAGGTGAGATTTTCACCTTTACCCTGCGTGTAAAGGATGCGGCAAATTGCGGAGATACCGCGGATGTCAAGGTTGTGGCAAGCGGTATCAGCGGTGCGGTAATGAAGGGCATTACCGTGGAGATCGCACACAAATATACCAATATTTGCGATACGGATTGCGACGTGTGCGGTGACGTGCGCGTTCCCGATCAGCACGAATATGACAACGGATGTGATACCGACTGTAACGCGTGCGGCGTTACCCGTACCCCTCCTCACCACTTTGTCAATGAGGGTGACGAGAAATGCGATATGTGCGGATACCAGCGTACCGTTACCTACACCGTTTCTACCACCGTTTCCAAATCGACCATGAATCAGGGCGAGGAGGTTACTGTCAAGGTAATTCTGGATAAACCCAGACAGACCAAGAGCTTTGCGCTGGATTTTCTGAATGCGTACAATCACAACTCCTTTGAATGGATCAGCGGCGATTGGTCTTCGTCGGTGAAAAAATCAGGTGTTCTTTGTGATGTGAAGGCAGGCTCCGAAGCGGTCTTTTTGGCTACTGCAGGAACGGAAGTTCCCGCCGGAGAGATCTTCAGCTTTGTTCTTCGCGTAAAGGATTCCGCATCGTGCTTGTCTCCTTATACCGTTAAGGTGGGCGCTACCAGCATCCCCAATTTGGTGACGGAAGGTCAGCAAATCACCTTGATCCACAAATATTCTTCCGATTGCGACCCCAGATGTAACGTTTGTGAAAAGCCCCGTACTCCCTTGGCGGAGCACGTTTACGACAACGATTGTGATGAGAACTGTAATCTCTGTAATGCCGGCCGATTGGTGTCTCACGATTACGAGTTTGTTTGTTCCTCTGTCTGCAGTCTTTGCGGCAAGACCCGTGTATCCGATCACACCTATTCCAATGATTGGGACGATTTTTGTAACGTGTGCGGTGAAACGCGCACCATTGAACGTACGTTGACCACCGCTTTCGCGGCAGAGAGTGCTTCCATCGGTGACGAGATCGTCGTGACGATTTCCCTTACAGGAAAGATGTCCACCACTGCCCTCGGTCTTGACTTTGTAAACGCTTATGACCACGATGCCTTCGAGTGGGTGGACGGTTATTGGAGTGGCCCGATTTCCTTTGGCGCTTATACCAGTGTAAACGCAGGTACTGACGCGCTGTTCCTTGCGGCAGAAGAAATTACCGTGGAAGGTCTTTTGTTTACCATGGTTCTTCGTGTAAAGAATACCGCAAACTGCGGCGCACAGTATGAGGCAAAGGCAGACGGATCTGCCATTCGCGGGGCAGTGCTTGCAGGGGATACCTTGACCATCGTTCACGGCTACGATAACGTTTGTGACTCGGATTGTAACGGATGCGGTGAAAAGCGCGAGGTTGAGGGACACAAATATGACAATGCCTGTGATACCGACTGTAACGTGTGCGGCGACGTTCGTACCACGGAGCACGTGTATGACAACGACGGCGATGAGGATTGTAACGAGTGCGGTGACGTCCGCCTTGTGAACCGTACGCTGACAACGGTCGTTTCTGTGACAGAAGCCGGCTACGGTGACGAAATCGTGGTTACGGTTTCGCTGGACAAAATGAAAAAGACTCAGAATTTCGCCCTTGGTCTTTCAGATGCTTACGACCACGACGTATTTGAGTGGGTCAGCGGTGACTGGAATGCCGCGCTGAAAAACGGCGCTTTGTTTGCAGAGGTAGATGAAGGCAACGCGGCGGTGATTGCGTCAATGGAGCCTTTGGAAATCGTCGGAGAGATTTTCACCTTCACCTTGCGCTTGAAGTCCGGTGATTTCTGCGGAAAAACCTATGAGATCACGTCTTCCTGCGGTCTGACCGAAAACATTACCCTGGCGGGGGCATCTCTTGCGACGGTTCACGCCTATGACAACGTTTGCGATCCCGACTGTAACGGATGCTCTGCAGAACGTCAGGTTGAAGGACACCAATATGATCACGACGGTGATGAGTGCTGTAACAACTGCGGTGAGCTGAGACTTGCTTTTTACGGCACCAGCCTTTCTCTCCAGCACAACTTCTCCATTAACTACAAGGTGAAAGCAGAGCTTGCTGAAAAATTCACCGACTTTTACGTAAAGGTTGAAATGAACGGTGTGACCACCGATCTTACCGAATATACCAACGACGGAACCTACCTTTCTTTCCGCTTTAAGAACATTGCTCCTCAGAAGATCGGTGATACCGTCACGGCTACTCTCTACGCCAAGGAAAACGGCGAGGACGTAGAGACCAATCCCTATGATTTCGGTGTGAAAAACTATTGCGAAAAGGCAATGGAGATTTATTCCTCCGATGCTTATTCCACTTTCCGAACCTTGATTGTAGATCTGTTGCACTACGGCGCCAAAGCGCAGAATTATACCGGATACAAGACAAGCGAACTTGTCGATGCAGATCTGACTGCGGCTCAGCTTGCCTGGGGTACGCAGGGTGATCCCGATTTGCAAAACCACTTTGTTAAGGACCTTGTAACCATTGATAATCCCACGGTTATTTGGAGAGGTGCAGGTTTGGTTCTGGATTCTGCCGTAACCTTGAAGCTGAAGTTCCAGGCAGAAAGCGTGGAGGGACTTACGGTACGCATCAAGATTGAGGGCGGTGAAACCGTTTTGATTTCCGATGCCAAGCACTTTAATTACAACAGCAGTGAAAACTGTTACATTTTGCACGTGAATGGTTTGAGTGCAAATCAGATGAGCAGAAAACTTGAACTGACAGTTTTGGATGCTGACGGAAACGCTGTGAGCAACACGGCTCAGTACAGTATCGAGTCTTACGCTTACGAAAAGCAGAACAGCACCATCGCAGGTCTTGCCGATCTTGTAAAGGCAATGATGAATTACGGTAAGGCAGCGGAAAATTACGGGAAAAAGTGATGATGAATATGAAAAAAACGGCGTATCATCCTCCTGTGATGGAATATGTTTCTCTGGAGGTTGAGCAGGTTTTGGCAAAGGGATTTTCCCAAATCGAATTGCCTGACCACGATTGGACAAAAGGAAAGCCGATAGAAGTTTTTCCGGAGAAAGTATGAGAAAAATCGGTATGATTCTTCTTGTGCTGTTTGCCTTGACGGTGATCCTGTCGGGCTGCGGCGAGAAAGAAGAAAAAGAACCGAAGCAGACAAATTCCAAGGAAACGGCACCGGAGGTGCCGTTTCTTACAACAGAGGAAGATTTGTTTTCTTCGGAGGAGATCGTGATTCCCCATACGGGAACACAGAAAGAGGAAACGGATGTTTCCGTAACCACAACCGTGCCTGCCGTGACCACAACGGCGCCTGTTACAACCACAAAGCCTGCCACAACTACAACAGTTCCCAAAACGACTGTTTCGAAAACAACGGCAAAGCCTACCACCACAAAGCCCGCGGCAAATCCCGAGGGAGAGAATGGCTTGGAGTTGCCCGATCACCCCTGGAATT
The DNA here is from genome assembly GCA_045657125.1 of Eubacteriales bacterium. Lineage (GTDB taxonomy): Bacteria > Bacillota > Clostridia > Oscillospirales > SIG627 > RGIG5579. The sequence goes on along the minus strand of JAZOSM010000168.1, from coordinate 4,310 downwards.
AAAAAAGAGAAAAAAGATGTGTAGAACTTCTACACATCTTTTTATTTTGGGATTATTTCTGAATGGGTTTTCCGTTGAGGGTGACGTTGTCAAGAACCAGGTTTTCACACTCGGGCAGTTGGAACAGACCGTCCTGCCAAATGGACAGGTGGTTTTCGGGGTCCTGAATCTTGAAATTGGACAGGGTCAGATCCTTTACGTACTTTCCGCGGAACCAAACGGTGCCGCGCCGTTCGTAGCATTGAGGAACGACGGGTTCGGGACCTTCCTTCATAATGACCTGCCAATTGCGGAGATTGATATTTTCTACAGTGTTTTTGTTGTCCACACGCAGGTGTACGTAGCCGTAGGTTTCACAACGGACGTTTTCTACCGTAATATCACGGATGACTGCATTGCCCTGGGCGGAACCCTCGGTGATTTCAAAGGGGCGGGCACTGTTCGCAATGGAAATATTGGAGAAGGAGGCGTCTATGATGGAACAGCTTCCTTTTCCGATGTAACTGGACATAATCTGAATGGCGGGTGCACCGCGGGTAATGGTAATGCCCGTTACGCGAACGTGCTGAATGAGACCGCTTCCCACGCCCAAACGGAAGGTACAGGAATTGGAACCAAGCACACAGTTGGAGATGGTGATATATTCGCAGACCTTTTTGTCCTTCAAAAGGCGGGGATTACCGCGAATGGCGATGCAGTCGTCACCGGTGTCAATGATGCAGTCGGATACGGTAACGTAGCGGCAGCAGTCAATATCAATGCCGTCGCTGTTGAAAAAGGTGGTGGGGTTACGGGTTTGCAGTCCGCGTACCGTAACGTATTCACAGCCGTGGAGGAAGCATCCCCAACAGGGCTGATTTCGGATGGTGATATTTTCGACCAAAACACGGCGGCACTCAATAAAGCAGAGAAGCTGTCCGGGACGGCAAAGCTCCTCGTCCTTTGCCTGACGGCATCCGTCACGCCAAACGTAACAGCTCCAGGGCTTGGCCTCCCCAAGGAAAAAGTCTCCGTTTCCGTCCAAGGTACCCGTTCCCGTTACGGCAACGTTTTCACATTCCAGAGCAATGATCAGGTGTTTGCCCAGCCATTTTTCATTTTTTCTGCTGGACATATTTTGTTCGTAGGCATCTTCGGCATTGTAATCGTCCATATTGTCACTGCCTTTGATGGTGGAATTGTGTTCCAGATGCAGTTCCACACCGCTGCGGAGCCAAATGGTGCCAGAAAGATAAAACCCTGCAGGTACGGTCACGCGACCGCCGCCGCTTTCGTAGCAGGCATCAATGGCTGCATTGATGGCATCGGTACAGAGCACCTTGCCACCGGAAACGGCACCGTAATCTAAAATGTTTGTATTCATAAAAGATCTCCTTTTGCGTTCGTATTCCTATGAAAAAATAATATCAAAGAAACCCTTTGCTGTAAAGGAAAAAGCGAATTTTTCCCTTAGATTTTTTTAAATCTTCAACAAGTATTTTTTTAACTCCCCAAAGCATGGTAACAAAAAAAGAGCGCGAGGCTCTTTTTTTGGATGTTTTGTTTGTATGGCAATCAGCCCTTATTTTTGCAAACCTGTAGCAGACGAATGAATTCTTTTGCAAATTCTTCACCGCATCCTGCTTCAAATTGGCAATTGTTTACTTCGTACTGACCGTGTTCAAAAGCAAGGGCGGAGGGAACGTAGGCAAATCCGCCGTTGGTCAGCGTGCAGATAAAGGTCATTTTACAGGGAGAGCCGTCGCGGATTTCTTTTCCGTTGGTGTCGAACATTTCATAAGGCGCGGCAATAAAGCCAAGCTCTCCGCAGGTGATGGCAGAAAAGGGAATCGGCTTTTTCCAATTTCCTTTTGCGGTTGCGGGATATTCTTCATACTCTGCCTGAATGCTACCCGTCTGCGTTTTTTTCTCTGCTTTTACTGCGTTTTTAATGGTTTCTACCAGGGCGGGGGAAGCAGACTGAATATCGGGATAGATGCGCTTTCCGGGAATGGCGGAGACAAAACTGAGATTTGCTCCTGCACCGCTGTGGTAAGCAAAGTGGCAATCCAACTCCTTTTCCGTTTGCTCGCGAATCAGATGAACGAAGTCTGCGGAAATGGTATCGGGATAAGATCCGCCGTAGTGGGGCTGATAATTGACCATCAAAACGTCCTTTTTGCCCTGACGGGAAAAACGAATGGTACGCAGTTCCGTATCGGCTTCTGTTTCGTGAGAAACGTATTCTCTGCCGTTTGTTTCCGTATCGATGCCCTTGTAGCTTCCGTCATTCATCAAATAACGGCGAACGAAGGTGATGCCTTCGGTATGGGCGGTACCCGTATAGGCTTCTGCAGGGGTCAGATCCAGCAGAGCCAAGGTAACACAGCGAATCAGTTTTTTGTAAAATGCGGATTGCCATTCCTTAATGGTAGCGTCCTGCCCGAAAAGCTTTTGCTCCACCGAGGAGTGGGTGTGGGTTGCATTCAGGAAAAAATATTCCTTAGGTACGTTTACCGCGCGTTCGACCAAGGTAGCGCAGTAGCTTGCAAAGGAATCGGGAACACCGCGCATATCCACAGAGCAGATAAGAGCTACGTTTTTACCGTCGCAGAGGGCGGTGCAGGTCAGCTGAATGGGATCACTGATGCCCTTTGCCGTTTTATCAAACTGCGCGTAGGAAACAATGGGAAATTTCGTGGGGGAAATATCCTGACGGTTATATCCCACGGAAAAGCCCTCGGGATAAACGATTTCGTCGGTGGGGAGAGGTTCTTCTGTTTCCTTTGGCTTGGTTTCGGCAGTTTTTATTTCCTCGAGCGTTTTTTTCGTTACAGGTTCACCTGTATCCAGTGAGGAAGAACAGGCGCAAAGGGGGAGGAGAAGAAATACGGTTAAGAGAATACAGAGAATGCGTTTCATAGAAGGTTCCTTTTCCATGCTTTCTGTTTCGGAAAGCAGACTTGAATTTCAAAAGTGATGGGGAAGATTAGTTTTTATCTTTGCATATGTTCAAAAGACGGACTAGCTCCCGGGCGAATTCTTCGCCGCTTCCTTTGGCAAAGGGAGTGGATTCTACCTCGTAGGCGCCGTGGGGATAGGCAATGATGGAGGGGCAGTAGCCCATATGTCCGTTGGTGTATGCACAAACAAAGGTCATTTTAAAGGGGGAGGCTTGGCGGATTTCTATTCCGTTGGTATCAAACATTTCGTAGGGGGCAGAGACAAATCCGATGTCGCCGCAGGTGATGGCGTAGAGACGAACCTCCGTTTTTCCACCGCCTTTATGCTTTCCCTGATAGTAGGATGCCTCGTGTCGGATCGTGCCGAGCGCTGCTTTTTCTTCCTTGGAAACCGCATCAATGACAACGTCTCCGATGGCGTGGGCGGCTTTTTCAAGAGTTTTGTATTTTCTCTCACCCTTGATATGGGAATTGAAGTTCAGATTACCCGAAGCACCGTTGTGATAGGAAAAATGCACGTCAAGCTCTTTTTCTACTTTCTGGCGCAGGGGATGAACGAAGTCTGCGGATACCTGGGTAGGAAAGGAGCCGTGGTAGTGGGTCTGATAATTGACCAGAACCACGTCTTTTTTATTTCCGCGATCAAAATGGATGGTGCGAAGCTCCGTATCCGCATCCGTTTCGTGGGAAAGTGCCACGCCGTCACCTGCGCCGGGATTGGTTTCATATTTGCCCGTATCCATCAGATACCGGCGCACGAAGGTAACTCCCTCAGTATGAGAGGTGCCAACGTATGCCTCGGCAGGGGAAAGGTCGTGCATGGCAAGGGTGACACAGCGAACCAGCTTTTCATAATACAATTTGGTCCAATGCGTCAGATTCCCTTCTCCAAGGTGGGAGTTGTCGGGGGCGGAATGGGTATGGGTTGCATTTAAAAAGACTCTCTCTTTGGGAATGCCTACCGCTTTCTCGATGAGCTTAGCGGAGTAGTCCACAAAGCCCGTGGTAACACCGCGAATGTCAATGGAGATCAGCAAAACGGCGGTTTCTCCGTCGCAAAGGGCGGTGCAGGTTAACTGCACGGGGTCGTGATTGCTGTAGCCTACGTGACCGAAATGGGTGTAGGTCTGTACGGGGAATACCTTCGGTGAAATATCCTGACGGTTATAGCCCACGGAAAAGCCCTTGGGGTAAACGATTTCCCCCGTGGGGAGAGGTTCTTCCGTTTCTGTCGCCTTGGTTTCCGCGGTTGTGTTTTCCGATAAAGACGTACCGGCATCCAGTGAGGAGGAGCAGGCGCAAAGGGGAAGGAGCAGAAATACGGCTAAGAGAAAACAGATGACTCGTTTCAAAAGGGATCCTTTCTCC
>JAZOSM010000167.1:0-20564 GCA_045657125.1 Eubacteriales bacterium | reverse complement strand
CGATTTTCCTGCGTTGGTGTAGCCTGCAAGGGAGATTTGGAAAACTCCGTTTTTCTCACGGCTTCTTCGCTGGGTCTTTCGTTTCTTTGCAAGTTCTGCCAAGTCTTCTTCGAGCTTTTGAATTTTTCTTTTTACGTGACGGCGATCCACTTCCAATTTCGTTTCACCGGGACCGCGTGTACCGATGCCACCGCCCAATCGGGATAATTCCGTTCCTTGACCGGATAAACGGGGCAGGGAATATTTCAGATTTGCGATGGCAACCTGCAACATACCTTCGCCCGTGGTGGCGTTCAGAGCAAAAATGTCCAAAATCAACATGGTTCGATCGATTACGCGAACGTTTTCCAAAACTGCTTCAATATTTCGGATTTGCGAAGGGGAGAGCTCGCAGTCAAACACCACAAGGTCAGCAAATAAATTTCTGCAGAGTATTGCCAATTCTTCCAATTTACCCGAACCGATATAAGTGGCGTGTTCAGGCTTTTCGCGGACTTGAATCAATCTGCCGAGAGAAACACCGCCCGCGGTTTTTAACAGTTCTTCCAATTCATCCAGAGATGAATCGGTATCCATTAAATCGGCATCGTCCAAAACGACGCTGACCAATATTGCTTTTTCAGGTTCTTTGTTTTGTGTTTCGGTAAAGCCTGCGCTTGGATGCTTTTCAAATATGCCGTTCATGGCAATCTCCTTTTGCTAATAATGAAAAAAGCGGTAACACCGAACAGTGCAACCGCTTCTAACCGTTTTATGCCGATAAGATCGACAACTTATCTGCCAAACTTCTTGTTGAACTTGTCAACACGTCCACCGGCATCAACGAATTTCTGCTTACCGGTGTAGAAGGGATGGCACTTTGCGCAAATATCCACGTGGATGTTTTCCTTGGTGGATCTGGTGGGGTATTCCGCACCGCAAGCGCAAATGATCACGGTATCCTTGTAGGAGGGATGAAGTCCTTCTTTCATTCTTTTCACCTTTTTCTGTTTTTATTTACGTTGCGATGAAATCATCATTCAACTGCATTGCACTATATATTAGCATATCCTGAAACAAAAATCAAGAGTAAAATTCATTTTTTTCAAAAATATTCCTAATTTTTTTATCTGGATTGCAGAAAATCCAAGATCGGTTGCGATAAAACGTAGGCAAGCTTGGTTTGATAAATTTCATCATTGAGCAGCGCGGCTTCCTCCCAATTGCTGATAAAACCGCATTCAATCAGAATGGCAGGCTGTGAAATTCGGTCCAGAATATAAATTTTTCCTTCTGAATTTTTTGCACTTCTCGCGTTGTCTTGTTGCAGAGAGTCCCGCACCGTTCTTTGAACCACTTGTGCCAAGGGACGGTTTGCATCGTTGAGATCTGTGTAAAACACTTGCAGACCTTTGTATTTCTCTACCGGAAGGGTATTCATGTGAATGCTGATGAAGATTGCATTTGGTTCTTTTTTCGCAAACTCCACGCGCCCCATAAGATCTTTTGTTTTCCTGGAACCTGTGCCAGTGCTTTCCAGCATAACGTCCTCGGTGCGGGTGTAAAGTACCCGCACGCCTTTGTTTTCCAAAAAAGCGCCAAGCTTTTTGACTACGGCAAGATTCAGATACTTTTCTTCCTCTCCCGTTAAGCTGACGGCTCCCGAATCCACTCCGCCATGTCCTGCGTCAAGAATTACCGTGGGAGGCTCTGTTTTCTCGGAAAAAGCAGGGACAATGTTTGCCGGGGATGCGTAAAAGCGCGTAAATAAATATGAAAGAATTAAAAGCGTAGCGGATAAACAACTTGCAAATCGAATGGAATCCATGCAGTATGTGCGATGTACTCTCGAATTTTTCAAAAAAATCACCTCGCAAGAATGTATTCGTTCCTGCGAGGTGTTATGCGTTTTTATTTCTTTTTGCTTTTTGAAAATCCGCGATATCCGATCCAGTATCCGATTCCGCTTGCAAGAAGAGCCGGGATGGCACCGAACAGGTGAATCAAGCAACGGGAATTGATGGCGGCTGCGTTTGCCGCTGCCAAAGCATCTGCCGCGCCTCCTGCTGCGGTGGGGAACAGGGTTTGTGTGATTCCTACGTACATTCCCTGAAGAAAGACGTGGTTACAGGTGTAGGAGAGATATCCTGCGGTGTTGGGAACGTCGCTTTGGATAAAAGGAGGACAAATGATCGAAATGATTGCCAGAATGATCGTAGGGGAAAAGGAAATCAGCGCAAAGAGAAAACCTGCGAAAGGAGAGGAAGATGTGTTGTGACCGATGTCGTATTCGCAGCTTTTCGCACCTGCCTGAAAGGTTTGCGAGCCCATAATGTAAAAGAAGAAAATAATTACCGTGATTTGTCCGATGACCAAAAGAAACGGAATTCGGTAAGTGCTGCTGTACATCATAAATCCGAACAGGCTCATTACAACCTGATAAAGGAAGGTTTTCAGCATAAGACCCGAATTTCTGCGGAATAAGTTCATAGTTGTAATCCCTTCTTAATATAATAAAATATACTGCTTTGAGATTTTAACCTATTTTTTCCAAAAAAACAACCGTTTATTTGTGAATATTATCGCCATTTCTTGAAATTTCCTAAAGGAATTTGGAATTTTTTATTGACAAAAGATGAAAAGAATGCTATGATATCCGTGGATATTGAGTAGAACTATACTCAAGTTGAACTATTAGTATTAAGGAGCAAAGTATGAAGAGAATTGTAACGCTTCTGTTAGCGGTTGTAATGCTCGTTGGTTTATTTGCAGTTCCCGCTGCGGCCAGAGGTTACACCCTATCTATTCCTGCATCTGTCAGTACCCACAATCTGGAGGCTTATGGACTGCATACGATGAATGTATTCAGTACCACCGTTCCTCCTACGATTGACGGTAAGGTTGGCACGGGTGAATATCCCGGTCCCAACAACGGTTGCTCTCTGTCGTCCGTTCCCGGTGACAACCTTTGGATGTCTTCTTATCCCGAAGTCGGTGCTCACCAGAACAACTATCAGGGAAGACTTGACTTTACCGAATATGTTCTCGAGGAAGATAAGCCCGAGTACATCAACTCCTACCTGACCTATGATAAAGAGTATTTGTACTTCGCAGTAACGACCACGATCCCCGCTGTTCGTTATACCGATACTACCGACAGCGAAGTCGTTTCCGGTGGTAACAGCCGTCGTTACAAATATTGGTGGGTTGATACGTTTATCAACTTTATGCAGAGTGATAACGTTTCTCAGGGTAACTACAACTCCGTAGCTCAGACTCGTTACAATCTTTACAAGTACGATTACTTCAACACTGCGATGAGCGTTTCCATCAGTGAGACCAGCGGTTATCGTCGTGTTACTTTGATCAGTCCCGTTAAAAAGACCAATTACGAGAGAACTTACCTTCCTTGCTGGACCGATGAAAAGACCGGCACCGTTTGGAATGGTACTACTTATAAGAAGGCAGAAAACTTCTACTATCAGGTAACTGTTCTTGACAACGGTAAGTGGGCAATCACTTTTGAAGGCAGATATCCTCTTGGAGACGTTCTTCGAATCACCGATATTGAGTATGCTGACGGCGCAAGATTGAGCCATGTTCCCGAATGGGGTTCTTGGGGCTTCAATATGAGACTTCAGTCTACCGGTAATATCAAGAGTACGACTCCCAACGGAACGGTTGTTGAACTTTATCGCGACGACGTAATTTATGCGCAGACCATGCTTCCCGCAAACGGTGCAGCTCGTACCGGTATGGATAGTACGGTTGGCGGCTATCTCTTCCACAACACGGTTTCTGCTGCAGTAAGTTCCGGCCACGGTTTGTCCGTTTACTACTTGGCAAATCCCGTTCACTTCCTTGGTAAATACAATCCCAAGATTCACAACAATCTTGGTAACGGTGAAGATGTAGCTCCTTTGAGCACCACCACAACTCGTTTGACTCGTACCGTAACTCCCGCTTTGACCAGTGGTGTTCGCGGTGTGAACAACCGTGTAATCGGTGTTGCTGTTCCTAACGGCGAAGCGAAGCCTTTGGTAGGCGTTGCTACTTCCTCCGCTAGAGCAACCGGTGATAGCCTCACCATGACAGTTGTTCTTTCCGGTGTAATGCTTCTTTGCGCAGCAGGTGCAGTCAGTGTATTGCTGATGAAGAAACGTTCCAACATCTAATTGGAAATTATTATTGCAACAGCGGTCCGTTTAGGACCGCTGTTTTATGTAAAGAGGTTTGTTTTGCTACGAAAAATTTTGTTCTTTGTGATGGTCGCCGCGATCATTCTTGATTGTGGACTGATCTCCCAATCTGTAAGAGCACAGACGTTTTCCCTTACAGATCTTTCTTATTTTTCAGTTTCCCCTATGAGTGTTTATCGCTCGGACAAAGCGGTATGTGACGGTGTAGTTTCTTTAGACGAATATGGGAAATCTACTACATTTCGTGAAGGTAGCGGTTTGTACCTTTTAAACAATGGTTCCCATTCTTCGCAGAAAATCGGTTCTTCCGTTAAGCAGGAAAATTTTGTTCTTTTAAGCGGTGACGAAATTTATTGTGCAATTCGTCTTCAATTGAATTCTTCTATGCTTGGAACTATAGTAAATGATAATCTTACTTGCTACCGCGTTTCTTTTTCTATAGGACTTACACCCGGAGACCATCCTGCTTTGCGTGGCTCTCTTTTAACCAATACGTATTATTTTTCATCCACGGATTATTCTTGTGTTGGTTTTAACGGTGAGCGCAAAGCACGCAGCGTCAAGGAAAAGACCTCGTCCTCAAAACCTTTGTCGACTTACGTTCCATCTTATTTAGATAACGGTTTCGTTTCTTCCGACGGTGTGAAATGGAACGGTGCATATTATTGCGAAAATGCGTCCTTTTCCGTTCAAAAGAATGGGGAACTTTCCACTGTGATTTTTGAATCCCGCGTCCCCTTGGAGGATGCCCTTTTGTCAGTGCATCCGTCTCAGCGCGATTTGGTACGGAAGACACTCCGTGAAAACAATGAAACTCTTTGCGGAGCCTTTTCTACAGCCATTGATTTGAATTCTTCTTACAGTCTTGTCACAGGGCTTCCCGCAGACCTTTCTGCAACGTTTTCTTCATCCTATGAAACGGTTCGCGATTGGATTCTGTCGAATTATGAAATTCCCGTTTCTGGTGAATACATTCCTTCTCTGCTCCCGATTCCGTTGTATTGGTGCGGTCAGGCGCCCAAGGTGAAGCCTTCAACCGCCACTTCCGATACACCCTCCTCGGGAGTTGGTGATGCTTCTCCCGCTGTAACGACGGTTACCACTACGGAAAATCAAAATACACCGCCGCTTTCTTCTTCAAATCCTTCGATCGGTATCTCGGACGTATCGAGAGCTCCGTCGGAGAATGATGAATCGATTTTTGATTCTTTGCCTGATGCAGATGATCTCATTCCTGAAGACACTGAGATTGTTTATGCTTCTCAAGATACAACCGCAAAGGAAGAAGAAAAAGATAATTCTTTGACAAGCAGTATTTTAGCAACCCTTACGGGTGCTTTCCTCTTTGCTTCCGTAATGGTTCTTTGTCTCTTCTTCCGTGATACGGAAAAACGCACTGAAGCTACGAAAAAGAAAAAACGAAAAAATGATAAGAAGAATAAAGACTAAACGTAAAACAAAGCGATTTTAAATCGCTTTGTTTTTCTTGCAATTTTGTTGCTTTTCGTGTAAAATAAAAATGAGAGGAGGGGAATTTATGAATATTCAAATGGAAGAATTGCCTGCAGCTGTTGCCAGGTTTTTATCCTATAAGCTTTCAATACAAGGTTGTAGTGAAAGAACCGTTTACGAATACAGCCTGGATCTTTCTGGCTTTTTACGCTTTGTTTTTTATAAGGATGTTCCTGCGGATCAAAACGTAGATCTGTCTGCATTGTCTGATGAAGAAATCGGAAATATTTCATCCCAAAAAATTTATGAATACCTTCTTTTCTCCGCAATGCAAAGAGGCAACGGAAATGCCCGCCGTGCAAGACAGCTTTCTGCAATTAAAGGGCTTTATAAATTCCTTTCGTTTAAGGAAAAATCCATTGCGGACAATCCCGCTAAGAATATTGAAGCTCCTTCGGTAAAGCAGGCGCTTCCCAAATTTTTATCCGAACGGGAAAGCAGAGATCTTCTGAAGACTGTAAAAGAATTCGGCGGCAAAAATGAAAAGCGTGATTACGCCATTCTTTCTCTTTTTCTGAATTGCGGTATGCGTGTATCCGAGCTTTGTGATATCAGCCTTTCGGACTTGCCCGCAGACCTTTCTCAGGTAATCGTAACGGGAAAGGGCAACAAACAAAGACTTGTTTATTTGAATGAGTCTTGCCAAAGTGCATTACGACTTTATTTGGATGAACGAAAGAATATTCCTTGTAAAGATGAAAAAGCATTGTTTGTCAGCCGCAATCAAAGAAGACTTTCCGTAAAAACCGTTCAATGGTTGGTATATAAATACCTGGATCTTGCAGGGCTCGGTGATAAAGGATATTCGGTGCATAAGCTTCGGCATACCGCCGCGACCTTGATGTACGGAACCGGCAAGGTAGACGTTCGTGTTTTGAAAGATATTCTCGGTCACGAGCAGTTGAATACCACACAAATCTATACCCACGTCAGTGACGAACAAAAGAAAAAAGCCATGAGTGAAAATCCTTTGAATGACGAAGCGTAATGCATAAGATTTTTGTTTTTTGAGATAATAAAAACAAAAAAGGAATGATCTAGTTGGAATTTCTCTTTGGGATCGTAATCGGAGGCATCATAGGTGTATTTTTTATGTGTCTCTTTCAGGTTACAAGAGAATAATCGTCGCGTCGCGGCGAAAAAGCCACCGAATTTTCGGTGGCTTTTGTGTTATTTGGTTGATTTGTCAAAAAGCTTTTGCTATAATAAATACTAGGACTACGAGCTTTTATGATAAAGGAGATAGAATGAAAAAACGGTACGTCATTGGTTTGGACTTTGGCACAAGAAGTATGCGTGCGCTGTTGGTTGACCTTGATAGTGGAGAAGAAATCGGCTATAAGGAATGCAGTTATCCGCACCAAATTATGGAAACCGCTTTGCCCGACGGAACGAAATTGCCTTCGGATTGGGCGCTTCAGCACCCGCAGGATTATTTGTTTGCTTTGACACAAACCGTACCGCAGCTTCTTGCGGATTTTTGTGTGGACGGAGAGCAGGTTGTTTCTCTCGGCATTGATTTTACTTCGTCTACCGTGTTGCCTTTGAATGAAAATTACGTCCCCTTGTGTTTTTTTAAGGAATTTGAGAAAAATCCCCACGCTTACGTTAAACTGTGGAAGCATCATTCTGCTCTTTATTGTGCCGAATTGATGGACAAATTGGCAAAAGAAAGCGGTGAACCTTGGCTCAAGCAAAACGGCGGAAAGGTATTCTCTGAATTTTATTTTCCAAAATTGCTGCAAATTGCCATAGAAGCCCCCGAGGTTTTTGATGCCACGGAGTATTTTGCGGAGGCAGGGGATTACGTTGCCTATCTTTTGACAGGTCGTTTTTCACGCAGTGCAAACTTCCTTGGAGTTAAGGCTTTTTGGACGGAGGAAAACGGATTTCCCGACGAGCGCTTTTTGAACCGATTGCACCCTGAATTTGGTACGAAATCAAAAAAAATGCTTCGGGGCTCGGTTTCGCCTACGGGCACTGCCGTGGGGTATTTGACGAAGGAATTTTCGGAAAAGCTTGGACTTAGTGAAAGGACCGCCGTTGCCACTCCCGTCATTGACGCGCAGGCTTCTATCCCGTCTGCAGGGGTCCTGCAGGACAATCAGATGCTGATGACCTTGGGCACGTCGGGATGTCATCTCTTGTTGTCGAAAACTTACCGTGAAGCAGATGGTATCAGCGGTGTCGTGAAGAATGGCTTGATTGAGGGGTTTTCCTGCTATGAAGCGGGTCAAACGGGAATGGGTGACCATTTTGAATGGCTTCTTCGTACATGTGTCAGCAAAGAGGTGGAGCTGGAGGCAAAGGCAAAAGGAATGAGTGTTTTGAATCACCTGGCAGACCTTGCGAAAAATCAAGATGTGGGAGAACACGGTTTGCTTTGCCTGGATTGGTTTAACGGAAATCGGTCGATTCTTGCCGATAGTGATCTTTCGGGTGTTATCATTGGCTTGTCACTTTCCACAAAGCCTGAGGATATTTACAGAGCGCTGGTGGAAGCCCTTGCTTTCGGCGCACGCAAAATTTTTGAAAATTATGAATCTGCAGGCGTTCCCATAGATTTCGTTTACTGTACGGGCACTATGGCAAAATCTCCCTTTGTGATGCAGGTCTTTTCCGATATATTGGGGAAGGAGATCAAACTTGTTGCTTCTCAGAACGGTCCCGCTTTGGGCGCGGCTATCTTTGGTGCAGCGGTATCGGGAGAACTTACCCTACAAGAAGCAATCGCCCGTTTTGGAAAAACAAGCTCTGCAAGTTATCGTCCAAACCATGACCATAAAGCTTTGTACGACAAGCTTTATGGAGAATACTGCATTCTGCATGATTATTTCGGCAGAGGAGTCAATCCTGTTTTGAAAACGTTGAAGGGACTGCGCAATAAATAGAAAAAAGGAGTTTCGCATTGCGAAACTCCTTTTTGTTTTTGAGATTTATTTTACTTCGATCATGCTTTCATTCCACATCTCGGGAGCTTCGTAGCCCAGGAGATTTACTGTGGTTGCAGCAACGTTGGAGAGACCGAAATCTCCACTCTTGACGGTGTATCCGTCCTTGTTTGCATTGTCGTAGAAAATGCAGGGAACGGGGTTGAGGGTGTGGCTGGTTTTGGATTTGAAAGAGCCGTCCTTGTTCTTCTTGGGTTCGCCCGTTTTCTTATCCAGTTCCATCATCTCGTCAGCGTTACCGTGGTCAGCGGTAATCAGTGCTACACCGCCTACGGCATCCAAAGCTGCCAAAATGCGATCCAAACAAAGGTCGAGGGCTTCCATACTGATTACGGTTGCCTTCATATTGCCGGTGTGACCAACCATATCACCGTTGGGGAAGTTTGCACGGATGAATTTGTATTCGCCGCTGCGGATGGCATCCACCAAAATATCGGTGATTTCGGCACACTTCATCCAGGGTCTCTGTTCAAAAGGTACTACGTCAGAGGGAACTTCGGTGTAAGTCTCTTTTTCTTCGTCATATTTACCGGATTTGTTTCCGTTCCAGAAGTAGGTTACGTGACCGTACTTCTGCGTTTCGCTGACAGCCAGAGACTTGAAAGGTGCTTTTGCAAGATATTCACCCATGGTGTTGGTGATTTCAGGAGGTGCAACCAGGTATACGGGGGGAATGTGCAGATCTCCGTCGTACTCAAGCATACCGGCATAAGCGGTCTTGGGGAAACGAACTCTGTCGAAATAGGGGAATTCTTCGTCGCAGAAAGCCTTGGAAATTTCAATGGATCTGTCGCCTCTGAAGTTGAAGAAGATTACGCCGTCGCCGTCCTCGATGGTTCCGACAGGCTTGCCGTTTTCAGCAATAACGAATCCGGGAAGATCCTGGTCGATTACCTTCAGTTCTGCTCTGTAGGTTTCAATGGCTTCTTTTGCATTTGCGAACTGTCTGCCTTCGCCCAAAACGTGAATGTCCCATCCTGCCTTAACCATCTGCCAGTTGGCTTCGTAACGGTCCATGGTGATGTTCATTCTTCCGCCGCCGGAAGCAATCTTCGCGTCAAATCCGCCGTCGTTCAGGGAAGCGAGGAATTCCTCAAAGGGCTCTACATATTCCAATGCGCTGGTCTCTGCAACGTCTCTGCCGTCCAAAAGAATGTGGCAACGAACCTTCTTGATGCCTTCTGCTTTAGCTTCGGTGATCAGAGCCTTCAAATGATCGATGTGAGAGTGAACGTTACCGTCGGAGAACAGACCGATAAAATGCAGCGTGGAATTATTCGCTTTTACGTTGCCGCTGACCTTCTGCCATCCGTCGCCCTGATAAATTTTTCCGCTTTCAATGGAATTGGATACCAATTTTGCACCCTGTGCGAAGATCTGTCCGGAACCCAAAGCGTTGTGACCAACCTCGGAGTTACCCATATCGTCGTCAGAGGGAAGACCTACTGCAGTACCGTGTGCCTTCAGGCTCAAGGTAGGGTAGTCGCGCATCAAGCGGTCCAAAGTGGGAGTTGCTGCCTGTGCGATGGCATTACCTTCCGTTTTGGGATTGATGCCCACACCGTCCAGTACCAAAACCACTACGGGACCTTTTACGTCAATTTTCTTCTTCATTTCAACAAGTTCCATAATTTAACCTCTTTCTCAAGATTTATTTTCATTTTCAATTTTAATAACTTCTTCTGCCGCTGCAAGAATTCCAAGCTTTGCACTTTCCCAGGTTAAGCCGCCTTGCATATAAACGGTAAAGGGAGAACGCATGGGAGCGTCTGCAGAAAGCTCAATGGAGGATCCTTGGGTGAAGGCGCCTGCCGCCATAATAACGGGATCCTGATAGCCCGGCATTGCCCAGGGAATAGGGGTAACGTAACTGTCTACGGGGGAAGCGCTTTGTAATCCTCTGCAGAAAGCCTCGACCTTTTCGCCGCTTTGCAGGGAAATTTGTTGTACGATGTCAAATCGTGCTTCGTCGGTTTTCGGAATACAAACGTAGCCCATTTTTTCAAAAAGTGCCGCAGAGAAAACGGCGGTTTTCAACGCTTGTGCTACGGTATGGGGTGCGTAGAAAATTCCTTTGAACATTGCTTTGGTATTGCCCAGACTTGCACCGATTTCCAAACCGATTCCGGGACAAGACCAGCGTGCCGCGCAAAGATCTACGGCTTTTTTTGTTCCTGCCAGATATCCGCCGGATTCTGCCATACCGCCACCGGGGTTTTTGATCAAAGAACCGATGCAAAGATCTGCTCCGTAATAACAGGGCTCGTGTTCCTCGCAGAATTCTGCATAGCAGTTGTCAACCACAACGAATGCAGAACTATTTGCTTCTTTTACAAGCTCAACTGCTCTTTTTACAACGTGATTTCCCAAAGGTCTTCGCGTGCTGTATCCGGGACTTTTCTGGAGATATACTATTTTCACGTCGCCTTTTGCAAGACGGTCCAGAATTGCTTTTTCATCCAGTTGGGAGGAATCGGTCAGATTGATTTCTTCATAGTGAATTCCGAAATCCTTCAGGCTTCCTGCACCGCTTTCCCCTTCAATGCCAATAACACTGCGGAGCGTGTCGTAAGGAGTTCCCGTTACGGCAAGCATGGTGTCGCCGGGGCGAAGCAAACCGAAAAGACCAATGGTCAAAGCGTGGGTTCCCGATAAAATGCTATGCCGCACGAAAGCGGCCTCCGCTTCAAAAACACGGGCAAAAATTCTGTCTAAAACCTCTCTGCCCATATCGTCGTAACCGTAACCCGTGGTAGGATTGAAACATTCCGTGGAAACTTTTTCTTCGCGAAATGCTTCCAATACCTTTTTTTGGTTCAGAAAGGCGCGCTCGTCGATTTTTTGGAAAATAGGGAAGAGTTTTTCTTCCGTTTCTTTTGAAAGCGCCATCAGCGCTTGGGAAAATTCCAACATAAAATCCTCATTGTTACAAAGTATTTCTCCTTATCATATCATAAAATTTGCCAAGTAGCAACAGATTTGAAAAATAAAAGGAAAAAAACTTTTGTTGTTTTTGACGCTGTAATTGACAAAAAAACGATTTCGAGATAAGATAATAAAAAATAAAGACGGAGGATTCTATGCCTCGATTTTTCCTTGATTATGAATTTGAATACGGACCCGACGCGGTTTTGCCCGAAAACATCGTTTTAGAGGGAGAGGATGCTTTTCATCTCTCGGTGTCTTTGCGCGCTCGAATCGGCGACGAGGTTGAGGTTTGTACGGCAAACGGAGTAGAGTTTCTTTGTAAGATCCTTTCGATTTCCGGCGGAAAGAAAGATCCCGTTGTAATGCTCTCACCGATTTCGGCGCGTAAAAGCGATGTGGAAATGCCTGTGGAGGTAACTCTTTTTCAAGGAATGCCAAAAGGAAAGAAAACCGATTCCATCATCCAAAAGTGCACGGAGCTGGGTGTGTCCCGTATTGTTTTTGTCTATACGGATCATGCCGTACCCGAGCTTTCCGATGAGGAAAAGAAGCTGAATCGCTATCGCAAGATTGCCGAGGAGGCTTGCAAGCAGTGCGGCAGGGGAAAACTTGTGAAGATTGATCTTCTCCCGAGTCTTGACGTTGCCGTTGATAAAATGCTCGAGAATGAACTTGTTTTTGCCTGCTATGAGTTAGAGCAGGAGGGAGGACTGAAAGCTTTGCTCCGCCGTCCTTTTTCCTCGGCCGCTTTTTTCGTGGGACCCGAGGGCGGAATATCCCATCGTGAGGTGGAGCTGCTTCAAAAAAGAGGAATCCCCACCGTCACCCTTGGAAAGCGCATTTTGCGAACCGAGACCGCAGGAAGCACAGTGATGTCTATGCTGATTTACGAAAAAGAGCTTTGAGAACAAAGCTCTTTTTCGTTCTTTTTTGAAAAAATCACCCTAAATTCTTGCGATTAGTCAAAAAATACAATAAAAATAATGATAATTTGTTAACTTTTATGATTTTCTATTGAAAATTCGGTCATTGTTGTGTATAATGCATACGGAATACGCATTGTTTTGTGAAAAATAACAAATGGCGATTCGAAAAGGAACAAGATAAAAGGAGTATTGTATGTCAAACAGACTGTTCCAAAGCGTAGTTCACCAAATGAAAGATGCAACGGAGTGTACCATCGGTGTCGTTGACGTCGAAGGCGTTGTAATTGCGTGCAGTGATCTCGTTCGTATTGGCGAAGTGATTGGCGGCGTAAAGGAAGAACTTTTCTATACCGGAGAGGCTTTTTCTGCAGCAGGTTATCTGTTTCGTCCCATTGGTGCTTTTGGCAAAGCCGAGTATTATGTATTTGTGCAGGGTGAGGGACAAAATGCGATTTTCGTTTCAAATCTTTTGTGCATCTCTCTTGGTCAGATCAAGGCGCTTTATGATGAAAAGTATGATAAGGCCAGTTTTATCAAGAACATCATTCTGGATAACATTCTTCCCAGTGATATTTACGTGAAGTCCAAGGAACTTCATCTTTCCAATGAGCTTGAGCGCGTTGCGTTCCTGATCAAATTCGGACAGAAGTTGGACGTGGTTCCTGTAGACGTAATTCAGAATATGTTCCCCGATCGCAATCGCGATTATGTGATCAGCGTAGGTGAAAACGACGTTGTTTTGATCCACGAATTGCATTCTGCTCAGGAAAAAGCACAAATTACAAAACTTGCAAAAAGCATTGTGGATACCGTTCAGAGTGAGTTTTATATCAAGGTTGTCGTTGGTATGGGTACCGTAGCAGGCTCTCTCAAAGAACTTGCCCGTTCCTATAAGGAAGCACAGGTTGCCATTGAGGTTGGCAAGGTGTTTGATACCGAGAAAACCGTGGTGAATTATGAGAGTCTCGGCATCGGTCGTTTGATTTATCAGCTTCCCGCGACGCTGTGCGATATGTTCTTGAACGAGGTTTTCAAAAAAGGCGCTCTTGAAAGTCTGGATCACGAAACCCTTCTTACCATCCAGTGCTTCTTTGAAAACAATCTTAACGTTTCCGAAACATCCAGAAAACTTTTCGTGCATCGTAATACCCTCGTTTATCGTCTTGAGAAAATTCGCAAGATCACAGGACTGGATCTGCGTGAGTTCGAACACGCTATTACCTTTAAGGTAGCGTTGATGGTTAAAAAGTACTTGAGTTCCAAGCCCGTAAAATTCTGATTACACAAATTTTGTGTGAATGAAAAAAAGGAGATTGTATGATCGTATTTAACAATGTATCCAAGGTCTACAAAAACGGCATTCGAGCCCTTAAGAATATAGATCTTGAGATCGCAGACGGCGAATTCGTCTTCGTTGTTGGTGCCAGCGGTGCAGGTAAAACTACCATGACTAAACTTCTTCTCTGCGAGGAGAAAGCTTCCGGCGGCAAAATTACCATCGGTAAATTCAATTTGACCCGTATGCCTAAGTGGCGCATCCCCAAGCTTCGTCGTAAGCTGGGCATCGTGTTCCAGGACTTCCGTCTTCTCCCCAATATGACCGCAGCAGAAAACATTGCTTTTGCAATGCACGTAATCGGCGAAAAGAAAAAAGTTGTAAATTCCCGTGTAGCCAACTTTTTGAAGCTGGTCGGACTTGAGGATAAGGGCAACAGCAAGCCTGCTGAGCTTTCCGGCGGTGAACAGCAGCGTGTTGCTTTGGCGCGTGCTTTGGTAAATAACCCCGACGTTATTATTGCAGACGAGCCTACCGCAAACGTTGACCCCTATATGGCAATTGAAATTATGGAGCTGCTTTTGAAAATCAATCAGCTTGGTAAAACCGTCATCGTTATCACCCATAACGTAAACCTTGTAAACTATTACAAGAAGCGTGTAATTACCATGAAGGACGGTCAGATCGTCAGCGATAAGCAGGGAGGTATGTTCGATGAGGTTTAGATTTTATAACGTAGTTTACACCATCCGTTTGGCATTCCAGGGCATTTTCAGAAACGGATTGATGAGCTTTGCTACCATTTTCGTACTGACGTCCGCGCTTCTTTTGACAGGATGTGCTTGGGCACTGAAGGTAAACGTTGATTACAACTTGAAAGAAATCAACGCCTACAACAAGATCGTTGTTTTCATCGCAAAAGAAACCGAGACTCACACAACCACCCTTTTGAAGCAAAAAATTGAAAAGATCGATTACGTAAAGAAGGTTGAACACATTACCAAAGAGGAAGTTCTTCGAGATTTGTTCGAATCCTACGGTGATTACGGTGATATTCTTAAGATGTATGATGAAGATAACCCCTGTAAGGACGAGCTTGTTATTACCTATGAAGATTCTTCCCACGTTAACGATATTACCTATCAGATCAAGAATATGAATGACGACGAGGAAACTTTAGGTGCCGTTGAGAAAATCAATGACCGCCGTGAGGTTGCCAGTAAGATTGACGAAGTGAAGAACATTGCAGGTCTTATTATTACTTGGCTGATGGTTCTTTTGCTGGTAGTTAGCGTATTTATCATTATGAATACCATTAAACTGGCTGTCCACGCTCGTCGTGATGAGATTTCCATTATGCGTTACGTGGGTGCATCGGGTATGTTCGTAGCATTTCCTTTCGTTTTGGAAGGTATGTTGCTGGGCGCTTTTTCATCCGGTGTCGGATTTGGCTTGGTATATTACATTTATCAGATCGCCGAGAGTATTCTTGGCGGCGGCTTGATCAAGTTCGTGCCTTTCGGTGATATGCTGTATGAACTTATTATTGCATTTGCCGCAATCGGTGTCGGACTTGGTATCATCGGCAGTTTGATCTCTTTGAGAAGATATAACAAAGACTAATCCCCGACCGAGCGTTTAAGATTCCTTACCAGATTTAATTTCAATGATGAGGAGAAAACAATGAGAAAAAAAATAAGACTTTTGGCTTTTGTTTTGGCATTTGTAATGCTGACGGTAACTTGTCTTACCTTCACGGGCGGAAGTGCTAAAACTTTAAGTCAGTTAAAACAGGATAAAAACAAATTGCAGAGTGAATTGGACGCTTTGAAAAAGCAGGCTGCACAGCTTGAAAAAGACTATGAAGCAGCTCAAAAAGATTTGAACGACCAAAAAACTGCAGTGAATTTGTTGTACGATCAGATTGAAACCTATCAAAAGGAATTGGAAACCGTTTCCGATCTGATTCTTGAGTACACGGCTCTGAAATCCGAGAAAGAAAAAGAAATCGAGAAACTCGATGCGCAGATGAACAAAAACTTTGAGTTGTTTAAAGAACGCTTGGTCTTTGCTCAGGAAAGCGGAAGCCTTGGCGTAATTGACTTTATGCTGGGTTCCAACGACCTTTCCGATATTATTTCCCGTTCCGAAGTTATTAACGATATGCTCGAGTATGACCGCGAGATCATCGAGGGACTTCTCGTTGACCGTGATGCCATGAAAAAGGCAGAAGAAGAAGTTAAACTGGCTATCGAAAACTGCAAGGAGAAAGAGGTTGAATACAATGCTCTCGTTGTAGAACTCGAGGCAAAGCAGAAGGAAGCGGAGGAAAAGATCGAGAAACTCGAAACCGATTCCGAAGCTTATAAAACTGCGATGCAGAGAGCTGAAGAAAGCAAAAAATCAACCGAGGCTCGTCTCGATCAGACCATTAAGGATATTGCCGCAAAAGAAGCACAGCAGAACCAAAGCGGAAACAGCGGTTCCTCCGGATCCACCGGCTCTACCGGCTCTACCGGATCTACCGGATCCACCGGCTCTACCGGCTCTACCGGCTCTACCGGCTCTACCGGCTCTACCGGTTCTACGGGTACTCAAACCAGCAAGAAATTTATTTGGCCCGTACCTTCCGCAAACAGAAGCTATATTACGCAGAAGTTCCATTCCGGACACTCCGGTATTGATATCGGTGTGGGCGGCGCTGCTTACGAAGGTAAAGTTCCTGCGGTAGCTATTGCATCAGGTACCGTTGTGCGCAGAGGTTATTACTCCGACTGGGGCAACCTGATTGTAGTTGACCACGGCGGCGGATATTTGTCTTACTATGCGCATTTGTATTCTATGTCCGTATCGGTGGGTCAAAAGGTTTCCCAGGGTCAGCAGGTTGGTAAGATCGGTAATACCGGTCGAAGCTCCGGCGTGCATTTGCACCTTGTTATTTACGAACCCGTTGGAAATGGTACCTCCGTTCGTACTGATCCCTTGAAGTATATTTCCGCACCCTGATTTAAAAAATAATATTATCATATAATTTAAGAAAGCGAGTTTTGCATTATGGCAGCTAAACCTACTTTTGTATCCGAAGAAGGACTTCAGAAACTGAAAGACGAACTTGAACACCTGAAAGTTGTAAAGCGCAAAGAAGTTGCAGAGGCGCTGAAACAGGCGAAAGCATTTGGAGATCTTTCCGAAAACAGCGAATACGACGAAGCAAAAAATGAGCAGGCAGAAGTGGAGCGCCACATTGCCGAGCTTGAAGAAATTCTTGAGAACGTGGAGATCATTAAGTCTACCGGCAAGAAAAATAAGATCCAGGTTGGTTCTAGCGTTAAAGTTTATGACGTGGAGTTTGACGAGGAAGTAACTTATACCATCGTCGGTTCCACCGAGTCCGATCCCCTTGAAAACAAAATCAGTGACGAATCTCCTCTCGGCAAAGCACTTCTCGGTGCAAAGCGTGATGATGAAGTACAGGCAGATACCCCCGGCGGTATCGTCAAGATGAAGGTTCTCGAAATTCTCTAAAGAAAGACAAAAAACAAAAGGAAAAGAAAATGGATCAGAACGTACAAAATACTCAAGAAGAAAATTTTAGCGAACAGGTAGCGATTCGCCGCGAGAAACTGTTCGAATTGCAGAAAGCAGGGAAGAACCCCTACGAAATTACCAAGTTTGATTTTGATGCCTACAGCACCGAAATCAAAGAAAACTACGTAGAAGGACAGGAGAGAGAAGTTCGCATCGCGGGCAGAATTCTCAGCCGCCGTATTATGGGTAAGGCTTCCTTCTGCAACCTTTCCGACGAAAAGGGCAATATTCAGCTTTACGTAAAGCGTGACGATGTAGGAGAAGAAGATTACGCCGCATTTAAAAAGTGGGATATCGGTGATATCATCGGTGTAGAGGGCTTCGTTTTCGTAACCCGTACCGGTGAAGTTTCCGTTCATTGTAAGAAGATCACCCTTCTTTCCAAGTCTTTGATCCCCCTGCCTGAAAAATTCCACGGCTTGACCAATACCGATATGCGTTATCGTCAAAGATACGTAGACCTGATTGTTAATCCCGAGGTAAAGGACGTATTCTACAAGCGATCTGCAATTTTGAAGGAAGTTCGTTCTTATCTGGATTCCAAGGGCTTTTTGGAAGTTGATACTCCCATCCTCGTACCGATGGAAATCGGTGCAGCCGCACGTTCCTTCGCTACCCATCACAACACCTTGGATATGGATATGTATCTGCGTATCGAAACCGAGCTGTACCTGAAGCGTTTGATCGTTGGTGGTATGCACAGAGTTTACGAGGTCGGCAGAATTTTGCGTAACGAGGGTATGGATACGAAGCACAACCCCGAGTTTACCACGGTTGAGCTTTATCAGGCATTTACCGATTACTACGGAATGATGGATCTGGTTGAAGAACTTTATAAACAGCTTGCAGATAAGGTTTGCGGTTCCCGTCAGATTACCTACCAGGGTAAAGAGATCAATTTGGATAAGTGGGAAAGAATGACCATGGTTGAAGCCGTCAAGAAGTATGCCGGTGTTGACTATCACAGCTGGAAGAGCGACGAAGAAGCAAGAGCTTGTGCCAAAGAGCATCACGTTGAGATCCCCGAAAATGCAACCTGCGGCACCGTCCTCATTGAGTTCTTTGATGCATACGTTGAAGAAAATTTGATTCAGCCCACCTTTATCTACGATTACCCCGTAGAAAACAGCCCCTTGGCAAAGAGAAAGCCCACCGATCCTCGCTTTACCGAGCGTTTCGAGTACTTCATTAACGCCACCGAGTTTGGTAATGCATTCTCCGAGCTGAACGACCCCATTGATCAGAAGGAACGTTTTGAGTCACAGGTAGCCGCAAAGCGTGCCGCAGAGCCCGATACCAAGGCTGAAGTGGATTACGACTACGTTACCGCCATGGAGTATGGTATGCCTCCCACGGGTGGCCTCGGCTTCGGCATTGACCGTTTGGTAATGCTCCTGACCGACTCCGCCTCCATCCGCGACGTCCTCCTGTTCCCCACGATGAAACCCCTTGATTAAAAAAGTGCCGTAAAGTAGCGGTATTACAGGGTTTTCAAAACCTTGTAAAAACCGATTTACGACACATTTACGACAAATGAAAAATGAAGACACCCTATGACCGTAAAAAGTCATAGGGTGTTTTGCTTTAAAGTTTCTCTATTTGGATTCCGTTTTCTATTTTGGCGGAGTGAAATGTGGTTGCATTATACCCGTAAGTGTTAAGATTTAAACGTATATATTCTGTTATATCTTCCGCTATATCAATATCAGTTAAGTTGTATTTTTGCATATACCACTGGATTATCTCTGGAGTTGAACAGGACATCATATTGCCTTTCATAAAATTAATGAAATCTAACGAAATCTGTTCTATATACAGGTGAAAGAAATCTTTCCCTTTGGCATTAATGACGTATTTGTCGTTGTGCTCATCATCCAAAGAAACATATTCTGCTTTAACAAGCATTTTTACCATAGGGTCGTTTTCGATTTCATCAACCCAATATCCACTGAGTGGCATGTATAATCTAACAATCATTTTTATCGCATCAGCGATTGTAATATTCATTTTCATATCACCATTGAATACTTAATTTTATATTTTTACATCGTCATAATAATTGTGCCATGCATAGTGGTCACACCTATTACTGTCTTCCAAAACAAACGAAACGACATAACTACTACCAGGTTTAATATTTTCAATGTATGTTTCGTCTGATTCATACATAGTCCCATTTGAATCATAGAATTTTATACCAAAGGTGGTGCTATATTCATATTCGGTGTTGTTTTTTACTGTACAAGAAAATTCATATCCATCAAAATTCCATTTGAAATTGTCGGCATTTATTTGCGAGTCAATATCCTTTTCAATGGCATAGTAGGCCTCTAATAGCGTTTTTTGGTCTTCGTATTGCGAAACATAAGTACCTATGAAATCAGCATTATCAGTTAAGAAATTATACTTGTCGTGAAGAGCCTTTAAAACTTCACAACGATAGACCAATCCTTTTTGCCAATCAATTTGATATTCGTATACATATTCTTTCTTTAAGGCTTCTTTTTGAATGTTTAGTCCCTCTATGTATTTATCCGCTAATGCTTTTAATTCCTTGTCATAAAAAGTCTTATCCTTAAATTGTTCAACATAGGCCAATTCAGTATTTACCAATGTTTTATAATCGGCATCTTCTTTTCTTGTAGTTGATAATCTGTTTAAAATTGATTCTTCGATTTTTTTCAAAAAATCATTATCAGCATTTTCGCTCATGCCAATTTGCTTTTTACATATTTCAACTTTGTCCAAGGCATCTTCGTAGTTCCCGAGTTTTTCATACAATTTCAAAGCTTCGTGGTATTCGCCCTGTTCGTATAACTTGTTAGCTTTATCATATTTGTTTGAATCACACCCCGTAAATACAAAACACATAACTAGCATAATACAAATTACGCCTATAAGATTTTTGGTTTTTCCAATTCTGCTCATTTGCCATTCCTCCTCAATAAAAAAGTGCGTCCCATTAAGAGACGCACCGAAAAATGCTCCTCTCAATGTTGCTACACATTTTGCCTAATCAAAGGGGAGAGAATACATTTTTACCAATAGTATTCCCTCTAATTAGGCCATATTCAAAATGTGTAGCACCTACAGTATAACACAAAACCTTTTAATTATCAATGGGTTTACATTATACCCCCTTTACTTCTTCTCACCACAGGCTGCAATTAAAGATTCTAAGTAATTAGATTTATAAAGTAAAAAT
>JAZOSM010000166.1:0-10881 GCA_045657125.1 Eubacteriales bacterium | reverse complement strand
GCCATAACCCTTGCCCCTTCTTCAATGCGGTCTGCACCAAGCTCGGCAAGATGGTGATCCACTTCCAGAGTAAATTCCCCTTGGTAATCAATTTCTTTTAACGCCTTGACGATGGGGTCGAAATCAATGTTCATGGTAAAGGGGAGACGGTGGCTGTCGTGCCACAGATCATTGTCGTGAATGTGCAGTGCCTGCAAACGGGATTTGCCAAGGGCGTGGATCATTTCCACGGAATTGGTACCCAGTCCGCGCATTTCCGCGTGACCGATGTCGAGGCAGGCTACCAAATAAGGGTCGTTTACCGCGTCTACGTGTGCTACGAAGCTTTCGGCTGTGGAGCAGGCACAGGGGATAGCCTCGTCCTTTTCTTTATCCCAATTCCACATATTTTCCGTGGCGATCTTCACGCCGCAGGACTTGGCAAAGGGCAGAAGCTTGCCGTAAAATTCTGCATTTTCCTCAACCGTGGCAAAGCACATAGGGTGAATGATGCAAATTTTCGCACCCACCTCGGCAGAGCATTCAATGGCGCGCTGTAAATAGGAAGACACCTTCTCCTGATGGGAGGGGAAAGGCGCGTGGGACTGATTGCAGACAATTCCGCAATCATCGGCTACCTTGCGGATGCGACGGGCAAACTTCAGATAATCGGGCCCGTGCAGGGGGTGATCTTCAAACAAATAGCACTGCTTGGCGGTACTCCATTTTGCCATACGGAACATAGAGAAGTCGTAGCAGTCAAAACCCGCTTTCGCCATCACTTCAACGGCTCTTTCCTCACCTACCAAAAGGGATGCGGAGGAAATCTCGGTGGAAATCAGCATATTCAGTTCCTTTCCAAAGGGCTTTTGCCCTTTTCACACAATTCATTACCCGTATTTTATCACCCTCTTTCCCCGATTGCAAGAGCAAAAGACGCTTTTTCACCGTTTCTCCCCCCTTTAGATGTCCTGCATATAGGACTTTTAATGCATTATAATTTTTCCATAGCCCCCCGTCGGCTTCTTTACAAAAAAGCGGGCGGTGTGGTATAATGTCGATATTGAAAGAAAAAAAGGAGAGCAATATGCTGAATCGGATTTTCGGTGATCTGGGAAGCGGCAAGCGGAGCTTTATGCTCACGCGATTGGAAGAAGCCTTTCGCGAGGGAAAGAGGATTTTCGTTTTGGTTCCCGAGCAGGCAACGGCGGATTTGGAGGAAGAAATCTGCGCCCGCTGCGGCGGCAGAGCCTCGATGCAGATCGAGGTAACCAATTTTTCCAGACTTCCCAACGTAGTTTTACGCGAATACGGTGCTTTGGCGGGAATTTGCCCCACCGATGCGGAGAAAAAACTGCTTTTGGCAGAGTGTGTTCACACCCTTTTGCCCCAACTTGATACCTTAAATCTGCGGGAGGATCCCCGCGGCATCGACGATCTGTACGGGCAGCTGGAGGGTATGCGCCTGACGGGTCTTTGGTCTCCCGCCCTCTCTCAGCTTTCGGGCAAGGAGCTTTCCACTCCCGGGCTTTCGGAAAAGCTGGGACAGATCGCCCTGCTTACCGCATCCTATTCCGACCTTTTGGCACAGCGCTTCCGCGACCCCTCCGAGGAGGGAGAACGTCTGGCAGAGATTCTCACCGAATTTCCCTTTTTCAAAAACAGCGTGGTGTTCGTGGACGGCTTCTGGGACTTCACTTATCCTCAGGAACTGATTCTCAGCCGCATTCTCCTGCAGGCAGAAAACGTCTATATCAGCTTCACCGCCCGCAAAAAAGAGCATCTCCTCTTTGAAAAGTCCCTCCGCGCCGCACGGGCGCTGGAACGCAAGGCAAAAGAGCTTGGCGTGGAGGTGCGCGATACCACCTTGGAAAAAGCCGAGGAAAACTCCGCGCTGGGACATCTGCGTACCAATTTTATGCACGGAGGCAAAACCTACGAGGGCGATGCCGACGGCATCCGCATCGTCTCCTGTCCCACGGCTTCGGAGGAAGCAGAATTCGTATCGGGTGAGATTCTTCGTCTGGTGCGGGGCGGCGCACGGTGGAACGAGATTGCCGTTTTGTCCCGCGACGGAAGCGGAGAGGAGCTGCTTTCCCTGACCATGACCGAAAAGGGCATCCCCCACTTTTTGGAAGAAAAAAAGCCTCTTGCCCGTACCCCTCTTGCCAAAACCCTGCTTCTCGCCTGCCGCTTTGCCGCAGGCTTCGGCGAGGAGGATGAGGTTCGCAGTTATATTAAGGACGGTGTATTTGCCGTCTCCGACAAGGATCGCTTTTGCTTGGAGCAATACGTATCCACTTGGAGCTTGAGCGCCCCTGCCATGCTCCGTGATCTGCCCTTTACCATGAATCCCTCCGGGTATTTTAAGCCCGATGATGCCGACCGCGCCGAATTGGAACGGGTCAATCGAGTACGCGAAACCATCTTCGCGCCCATCCGCACCCTTGCCGCCGCCCTGAACGGGGAAACCGTGGAGGAAAAAATCACCGCGGTTATAGCATTTCTGGATGCCATCGGTGCCGAACGGGTGCATTTTGCCCGTCTGAAGGAATGTACCGAAGCGGAGGATTTTCAGCGCGCCGCAGAGCTTAGCGGAAACTGGAACGGGCTTTTGGAAGCCCTCGCCGCTTTCGGCAGAGCCTTGGGGAACGTCGTAAGTGACAAGACCCGCTTTGCAGATCAGTTGACCCTTGCCCTGTCCGGTTCTCTGCCGGGCACCCTGCCCCCTGCGCAGGATCGGGTACAGATCGGCAGAGTGGATTTTGCCCGTCCCGCAGGCGCGGAATATATTTTCTTGACCGGTGTCAACGCAGGCGTATTCCCTGCACCCGAGCAAAAAGGGGGACTGTTCCCCAAGAGAGAGCGAAACGAGCTGTCCCGCCACGGCTATACTCTGCCCTGCGGTGAGGATAGTCTTTCCGATGAATATTTCTTTTTCTATCTTGCCGCCGCCTACGCCAAAAAGGCTTTGATCCTGTCTTACCGAGCCGAGGACGGCAAGGTGGACAGCGCGGCTTTATCCGTTTTGGGCAAACGGGTAAAAAGTCTGATCCCCGCCCTGACGGAGGAGGCTTTTTCCGCTGACCGCGCCCTGCCCCAAACTGCCGAGGAAGCCTTTTCCCATTGGATCACCCATTTGGGAGAAGAAAGCCGCCGACAGGAAGCACTGACCCAATATTTTATGGAAAATCCTCTTTATCGGGAGCGCGCCATCCGCGCCGCCGAGGGACACGCCCAAGGGGTCAATCGGGACTATCTCCAAACCCAAAAACCCTATCAGGGAAAGGATCTGAATATGGTCTATTCCCGACTGGAAAAATATACCCAATGCCCCTTCTCCTATTTCTCACGCTATCTTTTGGAGGCGAAAACCCGACAGAAAGCCACTCTGGGCGCCAACATTGCAGGAAGCTTTGTGCACAGCGTATTGGAAAAGGTAATGATCAACCTTTCCACCTGCGGAAAAGATTTAAAGGACCTTTCCGAAGCCGATCTGAAAAGCGAAAACAAGCTTGCGGTGAAGCAAACCCTTGCAGAGCTTCTGATGGAGGAGGGCGACCCGAAGCTGGACTTTCTCGTTCTGCGGCTGGAGGAAAGCACCCTTTTGATCCTGCAGAACCTGCAAAAGGAATTTCAGGAGGGGGATTTCAGACCCATTTTGTTTGAAAAAAGTCTGGGCGAACTGGACGAGACCTATCAGATTCCCCTTGCCGACGGTACCCGTTTGTGTCTGTTCGGTACCATTGACCGCGTAGATCACTACAAGAGCAAAAACGGCGAGGATTTCGTCCGCGTGGTGGACTACAAAACAGGCGGTCACAATTTCTCTCTGACCGACGTGGCAAACGGACTGAGTCTGCAAATGCTTTTGTATCTGTTTGCTTTGTGGAACTGCGGCTTCACCTACGGCGGCGAAAAGATCCGTCCAAAGCCTGCAGGAGTCATTTACTTGAACGGCCTTGCCAATCCCACCGCCTGCGAAAGCCGTGAGGAGGCGCAAAACGCCCTTGAAGATCCTTTCCGCGCTTTGAGCCGAGAAGGTCTGATCGTGGACGATCCCGAATTGCTGACAGCGCAGGACCCCGAGGGCCTTGGCAAATACATCCCCGTTGCCTGGGGAAAATCCCGTCCAACGGGCACGGCAAACTTGATTTCCATGGAAAATTTGGGGAAACTGCAAAAACGGGTGGAAAAGGATTTTGCCCGATTGGGTGAGCGTCTGAAGGACGGCGAGATCCCCGCATCCCCCTTAACCAGCCGCGGCAGAGGCATCGACCCCTGCGCCTGGTGTGAATACAAACCCCTTTGCAAACGAAGTGAATCGGACAGACGGCCTTACCGTTCCAAGATAAGCCGTGAGGAACTGTTCGGAGAGGAGGCAGAAGGATGATCAGTTTTACCGAACATCAGCAAAAAGCCGTTGAAGCACGCGGCTGCAGTCTTGCGGTCAGCGCCGCCGCGGGAAGCGGAAAAACCCGCGTTCTCACGGGACGAATCATCAGTCTGCTTTCCGAGGGCGCGGTGCAGGCATCCCGCCTTGCCATCGTAACCTTTACCAAAGCCGCCGCCAAAGGCTTGGAGGATAAGCTGTATCAAGAGCTTTCCAAAATGGTGGCGGAGGATCCCGAAAACGAAAAGCTGTCCCGTCAGCTTATGTCCCTTTCCCGCGCGCAGATTTCCACCATTCACTCTTTCTGCTACGCCCTTCTCCGCGCTTACGGTAAGGAGCTTGGTTTAAGCGGAAAGGAACGCATCGCAGACGAACTGCGTTTGGAGCCTTTGAAGAAAAAGGCCATCGAAGATGCGGCAAGCCTCTTTCTCTCCCAAGCAGGTGAGAAAAAAGAACTGCGGGAAAGCCTTTGCCGCGTGTTCGGTACCGCCCGCAGTCTGCAGGGTCTGTACGATGCCGTTGCCACCCTTTTCGAAAAGGTCTCCTTTCTCCCGGGCGGCGCAGAGGAGCTTGGAAAAACCCTTGCCGAACTAAACGCCCGGTGCGATGCCGTGGAAAACGGTTCCCTGCCCTTTGCCGAAAGCGTATTCGGCGCACCTGTGGCAAAAGAAGCCGCAGAGCGTTTTACGGGCGGTGCCATGACGCTGGAAGCCCTTTTGGAGCCTTTGTCCAAAACCCAGACGGTGGGAGAAAAATACGGTCCATTTTTCGAGGAGCGTATCGCTTTGTTCAAAGAAGCCTCTGCCCTTTGCCGTGCAAGTAACTTCTTCGGCGCCGCAAGGCTTCTGGAGGAGGGGCTGACTTCTTCCCTGCCACGCATTTCCAAATGTCCCCCCGAGGAGCAGGATATTAAAAGCGACGCGGCGGAAATTCACAACCGCCTGAAAAAGAGCCTGCTTGCCTTTTCCAAGGATTATCTGTGTCAAACAGGTCCCACCCTTCTTGCCGAGATTCGGCAAAGCCTTGCCCTGTCCCGCGAATTTCTCTTTTTGGCAGACACGGCAATGAAGCTCTACGATCAGGCAAAGCGGAAGAAAAACCTTTTGGACTACGCCGATCTGGAGCACTTCACCCTGCGTCTGGTAGCGGAGAAAAAAGACGGCGTTTGGGTCAAAACTCCCGTCGGTCAGCGTATTACCGAGGAATTCGATGCGGTATTCGTGGACGAATATCAGGACTCCAACGAGATCCAGGATATCATTTTCCGCTGTGTGACCCGTGGTGACAACCTCTTTATCGTCGGTGACCCCAAACAGAGCATTTACCGTTTTCGCGGCGCAGAGCCACGCATCTTTTCCGATTATAAGAACACCCTGCCCGTCTACCCTGCCGAGGGCGGCGGAATGCAGACCGTATTTTTGTCCGATAATTTCCGCTGTGACGAGCCCATTATTGACCTGGTCAACCGTATTTTCCGCGTACTGATGGCAGGATACCGTCCCGACTCTCTCTATCAGAAAGCCGACGAGCTTCGCTTTGCCAAAAAGGTGCAGGAGAACTACGCCTTTCAAAATACGGAGCTTGTTCTGATGGCGAAAAAAGAGGAGGATACGGAGTATATCAATGAAGCCGCACAGCTTCTCAAAGAAGAAAATGCGGAAGCCAAGTACATCGCTTCCCGCATCCACGGTCTTTTGGACTCCTACGCCGCCGAAGAAATTGCCGTCATTTGCCGTACCCACCGACAGATCGAGCTGGTGCACCGGTCCTTGCAGAATCTGAAGATCCCCTGCAGTCTCGGTTCGGGCGAAACCCTTGCGGACGACAGCGAATTTCTCTTTGTGACCTCCCTTTTGGGCGCGCTGGACAATCCCAACGACGACGTTGCTCTATTGGGCGCCATGCTCTCTCCCGTATTCCGCTTCGACGCGGATCAGCTGTACCGTATTCGCTTGGGCAAACGGGGCGGATTCTATTACGATGCCCTTTGCCACGCGGCAGAAAGTGGTCAGGAGCCTGACCGCAGTCACGCCGCAGACCTTTTAAAAACCCTTTCCGACCTGCGTGAGAAAAGCAAACGATTGACCCTGCCCGCCTTGATCTTTGATCTGTACCGCACCCTTTCCGTTGCCGAGCTTTACGGCAGTAAAACGGGATCCGTGAAAGAATTTTTCCTGCGCGGTGCGGAAAATGCGGAAAGCGCCGAGGAAACAAGCCTTTCCGACTTCGTTACCTACCTCAAGCGCGCCGCCGAAGAAAATCCCGAAAGCAGTGAAAACGCACCGGGCGTTCGCCTGATGACCATTCACAAATCCAAGGGTCTGGAATTCCCCGTGGTTTTCACATCCTTTTTGGCACAGAATTTCGATACCCGCGACGAGGTGGCAAAACTGATCCTCTCCCCCGAGTTCGGCCCTGCCTTTCACCTTCCCGAGGACGGGGGCAGAGTCAAGGTAAATACCTTCCTGCGAAAAAGTGCCGCCCTCACCATGCACCACGCTATGACAGAGGAGGAAAAGCGCGTTCTGTACGTTGCTTTGACCCGCGCGGAGAAAAAACTGATCATCACCGCAAATCCCCGCAGTTACGATTCCCTGCGCCGCGATTTGATTTTGTGCTCCGAAGCCCCTCTGAAGCGCGAACTGACCGAGCATCTGCTGCGCCTTGCGCCGTCTCCTTTAATGATGCTTCTCCTGTCCCTGCGAGAAAGCGTTGCCCTGCGCCGCACCCTCACCGAGGGCGGCGGATTTACCGACGGCAGTCTGGTTTGCAGTACCGCCTTTCCCCTGCCCGTTACGGAACAGGCGGAAAAGGAAGAAAAAGAAGAAGCAATCGATCACGACCCCGAGGAAATTCTTTCCAATCTCGACTTCGTATACGAGGAAGAAAGTCTCTCCCGTCTGCCGAAAAAGCTTTCCGTTTCTCAGCTTCTGCGAGCAGGCAGAGCCGAGGAGATCGGTCTGTATCCCCGCAGATTGACGGATTTTGCCAAGGCACGTCTGCAAAGCTCTGCCGCCGAAATCGGTACCATGACCCACCGCGTTATGCAGTTTGCCGATTTTGAAAATCTCGCGCAGGATGCAGATGCCGAGTTGAATCGTTTGGTAGAACGGGGCTTTTTCACCGAGTCCGACCGTGCTTTGGTTTGCGTGGATTGGCTGAAAGAATTCTTCCGATCCGAATTTTACGGCGAAATAAAGCAGGGGCGGAATCTCGTTCGTGAAAAACGCTTCAACGTACTCCTGCCTGCAAAAGAGCTTTTGGGCACCGACGGTACCGTTTTGGTTCAAGGTGTTGTAGACGCTTGGTTTGAAAACGACCGCGGAGAAGTGACCATTGTGGACTTCAAAACCGATCGGGTCAAATGCGGCGAAGAACAAATTCTTCTGGAGCGCCACGGCGAACAGCTTCGCCTTTACGCCAAGGCGGTAGAACAATTGACGGAAAAGCCTGTCACACGCCTTGTGATCTACTCCTTTGCTCTGGGCAAAGCCATTGACGTAAAATAATTTTTTAATGGAGAAAATAAAATGAAAAACAAAACCTTAAAGCTTGTGGGTCTTTTTCTTGCTTGCGTTATGCTGCTGTCCCTGTTCTGCGCCTGTGAAAAAACAGCTCCTGAGCAAACTTCCCCCGGCGAAGAAACAAAAACCGAGAGCCAAACTCCGGACCTGACCCAAGAAGCTCCCAAGCCCAAAGCACACGTCATCGACACCATCTCTTATAGATGGAGCAGTTCCAAGGGAACCTTCTCCGTAGGTCAAAATCTGGAATTGGATGCAAACGGCAAGATCGTTTCTTTTTCCGACAATTACAGCGCTACCACCTGCCGGTATAACGAGGACGGCACTCTCTCCCGCATCGACGAACAGAAAAAGAGCAGCGGAAAAACCGGCTACGAAACCTGGACCTACGAAAATGGTGATCTGATCGCCAATTACTACGATGCAAACGACGGCTTCCGCAGTCTGCGCGATACCAAGGTTCAGCTGAACAAGGACGAAAACGGCAGAGTCAATCAAAGAATCGACAAAAACACCTTTACCGATGTGGAAGACGGCAAAAAAAGCACAAGCACCTATCGCTACGAATACAACTACGACGAAAACGGTCGCATCGGCAGCTTCCTCTACTACTCCGACAATAAGCTGGATCACACGACAAATCTGACCTACGACGTTAAAGGAAACCTGACCGTTTATTCCAACGTAGGCTCTACCGCAGGCGAGTATCTGCGCATCGAAATCACTTATAAAGAAGTAGATGCAGATACCATAACGGCGCAAGAAATCGACCCCTTTGTTTTCATCACCAACTTCAATAACCTGATCAGCTACATCATCTGATCCGGAATAAAAAAATCCACCCGAAGGTGGATTTTTTTTATTTGTTTTTGTAGTCCCCTCGCTCAATGCCTTCGATGATCCGCGCGATGGCATGGTCGTTGTTGGAAACGGTGACGAAATCCGCGGCTTCCTTGGCTTCGGGTACTGCGTTGGCTACGGCAAAGCCAAGCCCTGCGGCTAAGATCATGGAAACGTCGTTGTTATAATCTCCCACGGCAATGGTATTTTTCATATCAATGCCGAGAATCTGCGACATTTTCTGCAACACCGCGCCTTTGCTGACGCCCTTCGGCAAAATTTCATACAGACTGTGTTCCGAACGGATAAAGTCAAATTCACCTGCCCGCGGATGGTTGTGCAAAAGCTCCATCACCGCAGAAATCCTCTCCCCGTCCAAATGGGCGAAAATGATTTTGACCGCAGGTTCTTCTACCTCCGAAAAATGGCAATAGAGGTTTTCAAGACCCGTCAAGGCGCGGAAGCGCTCTTGGGCGGGGTTATCCTTATTGAAATACACGCCCTTTTGGGTGTTGTACTGAATTCCCACGTCGGGCAAGAGTCTGTCCACCTCCGCCACAAGCTCGTTTGCGGAACGGGGCAGCTCCATACTCCACAGATATTTCTGCTGTTCGGGGTCAAAAATTCCGCCGCCGTTAAAACAGCCGTAGGGGGCATTGGGACGGATTCGTTTGCAAATATCCACGGAAATGACGGGGGGACGACCCGTAATAAAGGTAAAAAGACCGCCCTCGGACTTAAAATATTCAATGGCATCCAAATTTTCACGGGAAACGGTTTTGTCGCTTCGGTAAAGCGTACCGTCCAAATCGGTGCAAAAAAGCATTCCTTCAAATTTTTTCAACGTCATTCACATCCTTTTCCCATCGGTTATACCACAAATCCCGAAGAAATTCAACCGAAAGCTTTTCAAAATCCGAAAAAGAAGCAAATTCCGAGAGACAAAATCATTTTTCGACGGGGGAAAGGACGAAGATTTTCAGACCCTTTCCCTTAGAATGTAAGCAAAGAAAGCGAAAAAACAAAAGAGGGTGACAAATCTCTCCCCCGCCCCCTCCCAAAAAAAGACAAGTCTCGACAAGGATCGACTCCTTTTTTCAGCAAAGGGAAAAAAAGCACCCCACCCCTTTTGTTCATTTCTACAAAATTACCAATTATTGGTAATTTTCTTTCCAAAACCCCTTGCAATAATTACCATTTTTTGGTAATATTTATTCGCAAACTACAAAATACGAAAAAGAGATAGGAGAAACAACGGGATGAAAGAACAGAATGAAAAAGTATACATTATAGATTCGGGCAACGACTTCCGCTTTGTCTGTAAGGAAAGCCTTTTGAATATGGGATTTCGGGTGGTCGGTGACAGCGGAGACGGAGCCGAGGCGCTGAATGCCATCAAGAGTCTGCGGCCTGACGTGGTGCTTTTGGATTTATGGTTTCCGGGCTACGACCCTGCAAGTCTTATACGGGACGTGAAGCGCAGTCTGAAGGAGGCTTCGCCGAAATTCATTTTGGTTACGGCGGTAAATAACCGCAAGGTATTGGAGGATGCCTTCGCAGGGGGAATCAGCGCCTGTGTGTTGAAGCCCTTTGATTACGAAGTGCTTGGAGACAAGATCCGTCAGGTCTGCCGTGAAGCCAAAATCCGCATTCAGGACGATTTTGATTTGGAAAATCAGGTGACCCGCATTCTCCATCAAGTGGGAATCCCTGCACACATCAAGGGTTACGGGTATTTGCGCTGTGCCATTATGATGGTGGTACGGGACAATCGCATCATCGGTGAGGTAACCAAAACCCTCTATCCCGGTGTTGCCAAAGAATTTGCCACCACGTCCTCCCGCGTGGAGCGTGCCATTCGTCACGCCATCGAGGTTGCTTGGGATCGGGGTGACGTGGATATGCTGGGCTCCCTCTTTGGCTACACCATCCAAGGGGGCAAGGGAAAACCCACCAATTCCGAATTCATCGCCATGATCGCCGACAACCTCCGTCTGCGGATGCGCTCCCTGGCAGGATAAAAAGCTTTTTTGCAAAACCTTTTTGAAAAAAGGTTCTGCACTCCAAAAACTTTCATACAGGTTAAAAACAGAAAGAGGCTTTCCAAAATGCGGAAAACCTCTTTTTCTTGGTTTCCGCTTTTTT
>JAZOSM010000165.1:0-3708 GCA_045657125.1 Eubacteriales bacterium | reverse complement strand
CCATGGGCGCCATTGTCGGAATTCCCATTCGCAGATTTCCCACCACTGCAGAGTTGTTTTCTTTTCTGAAAGAGCACAGCGTTCACTCCGTTGCCGCCTGCCTTTCTCCCGACGCGCATTTTATCGGGGAAGCCGATTTGTCCGAATCGGTTTGCGTTTTGATCGGCAACGAGGGAAAGGGTTTGAGTGACGAGGCGATCGCCCTTTGTGATGAAAAAGCCGTGATCCCCATGGAAACCATGGAAAGTCTGAACGCCGCTTCTGCGGCAACCGTGTTCCTTTGGGAAGTCAAAAGAAGGAGTGAATCCCGTGAAAGATAAGGAACTGATCTATTGGCTTTGGCTGTCTCTTGCCTGTCGGCCGGGTTCTGCTTTGCCCTCTACCTTACTTAAATTTTTCGGTTCTCCGAAAAAGGTATACGAGGCAAACGAGGAGGATTTCGCCCAGCTTGACGTTCCGTTTTACGGACACGAAAAAGAGCTTTGCGACAAAAGTCTGGAGCAGGCAAAGGCAATTTTGGCTTGGTGCAAAAAAGAAAAGGTCGGTATCATGACTCCCGACGATCATTTTTATCCGACGGCTTTCCGTGTTTTGCCCAATAAGCCGATGGTGCTTTATTACCTCGGTAATTTTTGTGATTTTGATAACCGCCTTACCGTTGGTGTGGTCGGAACGCGACACCCCAGTAATTACGGATTGCACGCCGCCAAAAGAATTTCCTATGACTTGGCACGCGCAGGAGCCGTGATTGTATCGGGTCTGGCATCGGGAATTGATTCCGCCGCCCATCGCGCCGCCCTTTATCACGAAAGCTTCACCGTGGGCATTATCGGTTGCGGAATTGATAAAGTATATCCCAAGGAAAATGCAGAGCTTTATGAAGAAGTTATCCGCAAGGGACTTCTGATAACGGAATTTCCTCCGGGCACTGCACCCATGGGGAAAAACTTCCCTGTGCGAAACCGACTGATTTCTGCCCTTTCCGATGCCGTATGCGTTATCGAAGGCAGTGAGCAAAGCGGTTCGCTGATTACCGCAGAGGATGCGCTCAAGCAAGGGAAAGCGTTGTATTCCGTGCCCGGTTCGATTTTTGCCCGTGAAAGTGCGGGAAGTAATTTTCTTCTGCGCATCGGTGCAAAGCCCTGTCTTTCCGCCTACGATTTGGTGGAGGATTTCCGAACCCGCTATCCCTCTCTGGAGGGTGCCGTTTCACTGTTTAAAAACGGCGAAGTAAAACAAAAGAAAAAGCAAACCAAAAAATCTCCCGATTTGAAAAAGAAGATCCGATCCTACGTGTTTCCCGGTTCCGCAAGAACCGAGGATACAAAAGCCGTTCCCGATGAATATGAATTTATTTTAATCGACGGTAAAAACGATCCCGCGATCCCGACCGAATCCGAGGGAGAGACGGAGAAAACGTCACAGGCATCCTGTCTGCCGCAGCTTTCTCCCGAGGAACGAAGCGTATATTCCGCATTGGGGTACGAGCCTGTTCCTGCGGATGCTTTGGTATCGGAGGAGCTGAACGCTTCTTCGCTGTTGAGAATTTTAACGAAACTTGAAATCAAAGGTTTGGTACGTAAGGTTCCGGGCGGTAAATACGTCCTTGCCGATCGTGCTGAAATGTGAAAGGAAATATTATGGCACAAAATCTTGTAATTGTAGAGTCTCCGACAAAAGCTACTACCATTAAGAGCTTTTTGGGAAGCGGATATAAAGTAATCGCCTGTCAGGGCCATATTCGTGATTTGCCCAAAAGCACCTTGGGTGTGGATTTGGAGAATGATTTCGAACCCAAATACATCAACATTCGCGGTAAGGGCGAATTGATTACGCAACTGAAAAAAGAAGCACGCAGTGCCGACCGCGTATTTCTCGCAAGCGACCCTGACCGAGAGGGAGAAGCCATCAGCTGGCATTTGTATCAAGTGCTGAAATTGGAGGGCAAGGGCGGCGGAAGAATTTCCTTTAACGAAATTACAAAGCCCGCAGTGAAAAACGCCATTGCCAATCCCCGTAAAATTGATATGGCTTTGGTGGATTCTCAGCAGACCCGCCGTATTTTGGACCGTATTCTCGGTTATAAATTGAGCCCCTTGCTTTGGAAGAACGTTCAAAACGGACTTTCTGCCGGCAGAGTGCAGTCCGTTGCCACCAGATTGATCGTAGAGCGCGAACGGGAAATTGCCGCATTCATTCCCGAGGAATATTGGACGCTTAACGTTTTGCTGGGAACCGATCAGGGTAAGGAATTTGCCGCACGGTTCTACGGAACGTCCCAAAAGAAGATGTCTCTTGCCAATGGCGAAAGCTGTGATAAGGTTTTGGCATCCCTTAAGGGAGCGCGTTACAGCGTAAAGAAAATCACTTGTACTACCAAAACCAAAAATCCTCCGCCTCCTTTTACCACCTCTCAATTACAGCAGGAGGCGTTCAAGCGTTTGGGATTTCAGTCCAAGCGCACCATGCGTATCGCACAGTCTCTCTATGAAGGTATGAGCCTTGGCAAACATGAAGAACACGGTTTGATTACCTATATGAGAACGGACTCTCTTCGCATTTCCGCTGAAGCGCAGGAAAGCGCAAAGCAGACCATTTTGGCAAAATTTGGTGATAAGTTCTATCCCTCCAAGCCCAGAGTATATAAGTCCAAGGGCTCCAGCCAGGATGCACACGAAGCCATTCGTCCCACCGATCCCACCAAGACGCCCGATTCTCTGAAATCGATTTTGTCCGTGGAGCAGTATCGTTTGTATAAGCTGATTTGGGACCGCTTTATGGCAAGCCAGATGGCCTCTGCAAAAATTGACGTGCAAAACGTGGATATTGAGGCGGATTGTCTCGACGGTAAGAAATATCGCTTTAAGGCAGGCGGCGAAACCGTTCGCTTCCACGGCTTTTTGAAGGTGTACGGCGAATGGAAGGACGAGGACGACGAGGAAAAAATGCCCGGCGGAAAACTTCCCGTATTGAAGGAAGAGGAAGTTCTTCTGGAAAAAGATCTGATTTCCAAGCAGAATTTTACCCAGCCTCCCCGCCGTTACAACGAAGCAAGTCTCGTAGACGCCCTTGAAGAAAAGGGAATCGGCAGACCCAGTACCTACGCTCCCACCATTGAAACCATTATCAATCGCGGTTACGTTTCCAGAGATAAAAAGCAGTTTGTTCCCACACGTCTCGGTGAAGTGACCAACGATATTATGGAAAAGCATTTTACCACCGTAGTGGACTATGAATTCACGGCAAATCTTGAGAAAAAGCTGGACGATATTGCCGAAAGCAAAGAGTCCTACAAGCTGGTTCTTTCCGAGTTCTATGCGGAATTCAAACGTCTTTTGGACGGCGCCGAGGTTGCTTTGTCCGAAACGGGAAAGGTGCAGGTTCCTCAGGAAGAGCTGGACGTGGTTTGCCCCAATTGCGGCAAAAAAATGATCGTCAAGAGTGGCAGATTCGGTAAATTCGCCGCTTGTCCCGCTTACCCCGAATGTAAAACGACCATGACGCTGGATCGCGACGGAAACGTTGCGGCTCCCGTTGAAAAAGAGGAAGAGCCCATCGTTGAAGGAATGCAGTGTGAAATTTGCGGAGGTCCCGTTGTTTTGAAGAAAGGACGTTTCGGCGAGTTTTACGCCTGCAAGGATTATCCCAAGTGCCGCTATACACGACAGAAGGCAAGAAAAATCGGTGTCACCTGTCCCAAGTGCGGCG
>JAZOSM010000164.1:0-2210 GCA_045657125.1 Eubacteriales bacterium | reverse complement strand
ATACGCCGGCAAACTTCTCGGTGTTGTTCTCTGCTGCCATGACTGTAAACACTGTGCAAACGCTCAATACGACAGTCAAAAGCGTTACAGCAATGAATAACGCCACTTTTGTGAATTTGTTTTTCGATCTCATAGCTTTCTCCTTGAAATTTTATTCTCCGCTCTCGCAAGAGGCACGAGTGCTAATTTTTACTCATTGTAAATTATATCATATAATACGCGCGTAATTGTGAACCGTTTGCTAACTCTTTTGTAGATTTATGTTAAGATGTAAAATATTGCTTGTTTTTTCGATAAAATATAACAATAATGTCAAAGAAAATTTACAAACGCGAAATGAGTTTCATCTGACGTCGCTTTATTAATGCAAATAAAAGATACGCTCTTTTTTTCATTTTCTCTTGACATTTGATTTGCGGTGTGATATAATACCATAGAGTTGAGAATGGCATCTCGACACAACTTAATATTCTTACTCGGAGGCATATCGAAGCGGTCATAACGAGGCGGTCTTGAAAACCGTTTGGGTGCAAGCCCACGGGGGTTCGAATCCCTCTGCCTCCGCCAGCCCGGAAGGTCGGGCAGCCAGATGTCGGGGCGGTTCCGATAAAATCGTTTCTCCATCGCACGACGGTGGGTTCGGTTTTGGTGCCTTTCCTCTACCAAAAGCGGCAAAAACCGCATACGCCGCAAGGTATTCCCTTGCGGCGCTTTATTTTACAATTTACAGAAAGGAGTCCTTTTATGCACATTCAGGAATCGGGCGAGATGTATCTCGAAACCATACGCATACTTTCCGAGGGGGCTAAGCCCGTAAGAGCCATTGACGTTGGCGAATATATGGGATATTCCAAGCCCAGCGTGAGCCGTGCTATGGGTATTCTCAAATCCGAAGAGCTTATAAGTGTTGACTCAAACGGCTATATAACCCTGACGGCAAAGGGACTCGAAATAGCCAATAAAATGTACGAGCGCCACCGTCTTTTGACCGAATTTCTCATAAGCATCGGAGTTGACGAAAAAATCGCCACCGAGGACGCCTGCCGCATAGAGCATTGTATCAGTGAGCAGTCCTTCAACGCCATCAAGGAGATCGTATCAAAATCGGGAAAATAAACTTAAACATTCGCAAAAAAGGACGGCATCAGCCGTCCTTTTTTTGTTTTTTTGCCGCTTTTTTGGCTTCTTTTTTAGCCGCCTTAGCCGCTTTTTTTGCCTCTTTTTTGTCCTGTTTTTCGTGCGCCTTTATCTCGGCTTCGGTAAAGCACTTGTCACACTCGCGGCACTTGAATTCGTACCACACGAATTTGACCTTGTCACCAAGCGGCGCATCGCACGCAGTGAAGTCAAAGTTCTTTGCCTCTTTGGATTTTGCGCGCACTACCTTTTTCATTTTTACGACTTTTAGCTGATGCTGACATACGGGGCAGGCGTGCTTTTGAAGTCGCATAAACACTACGCTTCCCGTGTCCTTTTTAACTGCTTTTATCATAACGCTTCCCCTCTCTTAATCGTCTAGGAGTGCCGCACCGACAATGCCCGCATCGTTGCCAAGCTCGGCTATTTTAAGCTGAGTGGATTTGACTATTCCCGAGCCGTACTGTTCTACGTAAACCTGTTTTTGTATAAGGTCTATAAGTGTCTGTCCCTCGCCGGAGATCCCGCCGCCGATCGACAGTATTTCGGGCTGGAAAATGTTGACCATGCTGGTAATGCCGCTGATGAGATATTTGGCGTACATATTCACTACCTCGCTCGCCGCCGCGTCACCCGCGCGCCATCCGTCAAACGCCGTCCTGCCCGTCACGCGACCACTCTTTTGCACAAGCTCATCCATAACGGTTTCTCTGCCGCTCGCGTGGCACTCGTCAAGCTTTTCGCGCGTCATATTGATAAGTCCCGTCGCCGAGCTGTACGTTTCCCAGCAGCCGCGTCTTCCGCAGCCACAAGGTCTGCCTCCCTCCTCGATGACTATGTGTCCAAGCTCCGCGCCCGCGAAGTTGAAGCCGGTAAGCAGCTTGCCGTTTATTATGACGCCGCCGCCGACACCCGTGCCAAGCGTTATCATCATTGAGTTTTTAGTTCCCTTGGCCGCTCCTGCGACCGCCTCTCCCCACGCCGCCGCATTGGCATCGTTTGCAAGGTGAATGTTATCAAATCCAAGGCGCGCACCAAGCTCGCGGCATATCGGATATTTCAGGAACGAGGGC
>JAZOSM010000163.1:0-8880 GCA_045657125.1 Eubacteriales bacterium | reverse complement strand
GCTTGTCAGGAAAAGCAGACGGACTTTTGAGGCGACAAATAAAAGGAGTACGAACAAAAATGTCCGTACTCCTTTTGTTTCTGGGCAGTTAAAACCTGCTTTATGGAAAGCACCCTTTCGGGTTGCTTTCTTTTTGGTTATTTCTTCATTTTTTCCAAATCGTTTTTGCGGATTTCCACACGTCTTACCTTACCGCTGATGGTTTTGGGAAGTTCGCTTACAAACTCAACGATTCTGGGGTACTTATAAGGTGCAGTGTGGGTTTTTACGTAATCCTGAATTTCTTTTTTCAGTTCGTCCGAGCCCTCTGTACCTTTCACAAGGACGATGGTCGCCTTTACGATCTGTCCGCGAACTTCATCGGGAACAGGTGTGATGGCACACTCTAAAACGTAAGGAAGCTCCATGATGACACTTTCGATTTCAAAGGGTCCGATGCGGTAACCGGAAGATTTGATTACGTCGTCGATACGGCCTACGTACCAAAGATATCCATCCTCGTCCATGGTAGCGGTATCGCCGGTATGATAATAGCCGTCATACCAAACCTCGCTCGTCTTTTCTTCATCGAGATAGTAGCCGATAAACAGACCGCAAGGAGGCTCGCCGTCTTTGACTCGGATGCAGATTTCACCGGTATCGCCCGTCTTGCATTCGTTTCCGTCCGGGTCAAGAACAACAACGTCGTACAAGGGGCTGGGTCTGCCCATAGAACCGATTTTGGGAGTGCTTCCTACAAAATTTGCAATGGAAAGAGTGGTTTCGGTCTGACCGAATCCCTCCATAATGGTAAGTCCCGTTGCCTTTTTAAACTGATTGAACACTTCGGGATTCAGCGCTTCTCCTGCCGTGGTAGCGTACTCAATGGAAGATAAGTCATACTTGGAAAGATCTTCCTTGATGAAGAAGCGATACATGGTGGGAGGCGCACAGAAAGTGGTAATATGGTATTTTGCAAACATCGGCAAAATATCCTCGGAACGGAATCTGTCGAAGTCGTAGGTAAATATACCTGCTTCACAGAGCCACTGACCGTAAAGTTTGCCCCACAGCGCTTTACCCCAGCCGGTATCGGAGATGGTAAAGTGGAGACCGTTCGGATTTACGTTATGCCAATGCTTGGCAGTAGGATAATGACCTAAAGCATATTTGTAAGAATGGGTTGCGATACGGGGGTAGCCCGTCGTACCGGAGGTAAAGAGCATCAGCATGGGGTCATCACCGCAAGGTGTATTTTCATTGCGCTCGTAATGGGTGCTGAAGCGCTCCATTTCAACGTTAAAATCGTTCCATCCGTCTTTTTTGCCGCCAACCAATACCTTTACCATTTCGGGGTATTCAGCTGCAGCCTTTTCTGCTTCGTCGGCTACTTCACCGTCTGCGGTGCAGACAATGGCTTTTACCTTTGCCGCTTTATAGCGATAAGCAAAATCGTGCTCAACCAGCTGATTGGTAGCAGGGATTGCGATTGCACCCAGCTTATGCAGTGCAAGCATACAGAACCAGAATTGATAATGACGCTTGAGAACGAGCATTACGGTGTCGCCTTTTTGAATGCCGAGAGATTCGAAATAGTTTGCGGTTTTTGCGGAATATTTCTTCATTTCTTTGAAGGTAAACTTGCGATCGGTCTTGTCGTTTGCAACCCACATCATGGCAAGCTTATCGGGGTCTTTCTCTGCAATGGCATCCACACAGTCAAATGCGAAGTTGAACTTATCGGCATTTTTGAATTTGATGCCGTTAAAAACACCGTTTTCATCGTAAGAAGATTCTACGAACTGATCTGCAACCGTTGTTGCGGCATCTGCTTTTTCCGGAGATTTATTGGCAACGTAAGGCGCTTCGGGATAAGATTCGCTTACAACGCCGTCCTGGGGGTTCAAAACCACTGCGTGGAACTCACAACCAC
This sequence comes from Eubacteriales bacterium, assembly GCA_045657125.1. GTDB lineage: Bacteria > Bacillota > Clostridia > Oscillospirales > SIG627 > RGIG5579. The sequence continues at coordinate 6,968 of JAZOSM010000163.1, read as the reverse complement.
CCTCGCTGACGGCAATCATTCCGTGAGGGATCAAGCTGTTGTAGAAAATAGAGTCACCCTCGCGAAGAATATCCACGTGGTTTCCTACCTGAACCTTCAAAGAGCCTTTCACGATCACGTCGAATTCCTGACCCTTGTGAGAGTTCAGCTTCATGGGAGCATCCTGCTCCTCGAGAAGATAAGGGAATTTAACCAAAAACGGCTCGGCTAGCTTATCCTTGAATTTCGGAGCAAGGTTGTCGTATTCGACGCCGTGCTGCTTCAAAATTTTAAGACCCTCACCCTTTCTGGTGATGGCAAAGGAAGTAAGCGTGGAGCTTCTGCCTTCCAGAATATCAACGACCTCTACACCGCAGGCTTTTGCACATTTGTAGATAAAGGTAAAGCTAAAATCGCTGTCGCCTTGTTCCAAAACACGATATTCATCAATTGTTACACCGGTAAGCTTTGCAAGTTCTTCCTGCGTATAACCTTTGGCCTCGCGCAGATCCTTGATTCTGCCCGCAACCTCTTTCAAACTGTAATCCATTTTGGTTTTCTCCTTTCAATCTTGAAATATAAAACGATTACGAATTTGAATAAAACAAAAAACTCGCCCCAAAGAAAACCTTGAGACGAGTTATGAAACCCGCGGTACCACTCAAATTACGGAAAAATCCGTCACTTTCCGAGCTCAAACAAGCTCTTTGCCTTTACGCAGCATTACGGAAGGAGTCTACTCAGTATGCCCTTTCGGTCCTCCGACTCAGAAGTGATAAGTCATTGGAATGATCAACTCATTGCCTCGCACCAACCGGCAACTCTCTATCAGCCTCACACTCCGACCGTCTTCATCATAGTCTTTTGTGATATTCAAATTTGTATGAATTTTAGCACAGCAAGACGCAAAAGTCAAGCATTTTTTCAAATTTTCACGAAAATTCAGGTTGCATTTTTACATTTTACAACAGCTTCCGTTACGTTTGTCAAAACCAGCTCGCCCTTTTGGTTATAGACGTCAATGGACACTTGGACGATGCCATTTTTTTCATTGCGTCGAACGAGATCTGTAACCGAGGCTTTTCCCTTCAAAACGTCTTCGGCATATACGGGCTTTATCCATTCAATCTTGGTAGATTTCCCTGCGAGCAGTTCCTCTCCGAAAAAATCCACGTCAAGATACTTTGACCAAACGGACATAAAAGACATTACCCCCGGAGCAATCACGTTTCCGAACGGTGTCTTTTTGGCGTATTCTTCATCGAGATGAAGGGGAATGTGATCGTAATCACGGGCAAAAGCCGTCATCTTTTCTTTTTCTATGGTGACGGGCGGAATCTCAACCGTCATCCCAAGGCGCAAATCATCAAAAAACATCTAATTTTCCTACGTTCTTTCCAATACATTTCGACTTGTATTCTATCACAAGCCCATAAAAAAATCAATGGAGCTCCAGCAGTTTCTTCATCTTACACTCTTTTTCATCAAATCCACGGAAAATGCCGAAAGTCACACCAAAATTCCCCTTTTGCCTTGACACGGCAAGGAAAACAATATAAACTTTTAAAAAGGAAATCAGAATTTAAGAAGGTATTTGAGAATGGCAAAAAAGATTGATGCAACCAGCGGAAACCTGATAAAACAGATCCTTTTATTCACCTTTCCCCTGATTTTAACCACGATTATGCAAAATCTTTTCAATATTGCCGACAAAGCCGTCGCAGGTCAGATGGCAGGCAGTGTCGCCGTAGCATCCATTGGCGCTACGACAACGGTAACGAGTCTCATCCTGAACGGTGTAATCGGTCTTTCCACCGGTACTTCCATCATTTTGGCACGTTTTGTCGGGCAGAAAAAACAGGATAAAATCCAGCAAACCATTGACACCGCCATCAGTTCTTCCCTGTTTTTGGGGTTAGCGGTTGCGATAGCAGGATATTTTTTCTCCCCGATGATTTTAAGAGCAATCGACTGTCCCGAGGATTGTTTTAAAGGCGCGGTTATTTATTTGCGTATTTATCTGGGCGCGGCGCCCGCTTTCATTTGCTATAACTACGCCGCCGCGGCTTTACGAACCATGGGAGATACCAAACGGCCGCTGTATTATATCACCTTTGCAGGAATTATAAACGTCGTTTTGAACGTAATTCTTTGTCTTATTTTAGAGGAAAAGGTTTTGGCAGTAGCCATCGCCACCGTTGTTTCCAAAATCATCAGCACCGCTTTGATTCTGCGTAATCTATGCCACATTGAGGGAGATGCGAAATTGGATCTTCTTCATATGCGCTTTCATTTTCCCACTTTCGTACAAATTTTGCGATTCGGCATTCCCACCTCCATCTCCAATCTGATTCTGCCTTTGGCAAACCTACAGGTTACAAGCGGTATCAACTCCTACGGCGTTGAAGCGGTGGCGGGAAATTCTGCCGCAGTATCCGTTCACAGCTTTTCAAATTCTTTCATCTCCGGATTCGGTATGGCGGCCAACACCTTTATCGGTCAAAATATCGGCGCAAAAAACAAAGACCGCGTAATCAAAAGCTTTTGGACCTTGCTCTGGATGTCCATAGGCATCTCGGGATCCCTCGGCGTTATCCTTTTTCTGACGGGCAGATATTCCCTTGCGCTGATCGTAGGCGCAAGTGCCACGGAGGCAATCGAGTACGGGATGCAGCGTATGCTGTACGTCACGCTGTTTACCTTTGTCAGTGCCATCAACAACATTCTTTCCCATTCTCTGCAGTCCTTCGGCTATCCTGTGTTTACCAGCATATCAAACATTTTCTTCACGCTGGGACTGCGCGTTTTGTGGATGAATTTCATTTATCCGCGGTATCAAAGTTTTGACAATATTATGCTTTGTTACACCGTCTCCTGGTCCCTGAATATGATGCTCTACGCCATCTTTTTCGCCTTTATTTTCATAAGGTATATCAAAAAGGGCATTTGCAAACGAATCTGAATTTCATTCCCCCGAAAGAGATTTCTTTCGGGGGATTTTTTTCGAAAATTACGGTGGAGAAAATGCAAAAAAATTCTATCAAACAAAGTTGATTTTTACCGATTTGTGTGCTAGAATAGATAGGCTATGTCTCTTTTAGGAGGTAATCATATTGAGCGAGAACAACATTTATCCACGGTACTCGTCAAAAAAGCGCCGTGCAAAAACCAAAGCAGCCAAAAAGAAAACGCAAAGCCGTGTTGTTGCAGGAATTACCATTCCCATTATCACCATCGTGGTTTTGTTCTTCTCTTTCTTTTTCTTTATTTTCTATTCCCCGTGGACTACACAGCTTCGAGATCAATACATTTTGGTAACAAGCTCGTCCTCAAACCCTTGGCTCTGCACAACCTTTTTCTCCAAGGAAACCATTGATCGCGTGCTTAAGGAAAACAGCAGTGAAACTCCCGAGGAAGAAATCGACACTTCTCTTATTGCAATCTCTCCTACCCCCGCCGACGACGTGAACAACGATCCCGAGGGAAGCGATGAGGACCAAGACGTTGAAGAAGAGCCTGTAGAAATCGAAAAGCCGAAGATCGAATTCAAAACTTCGGAAAAGTATCCCGGTGAAATCATTTATGATGACGGCGAAGTTCAGGTATTAAAATACGCCGGAAAAACCAAGTCCGGAAAATATACCGCCCGTATCATTCAGGTAAAGGATCCCTCACGCGTTACTCTGGGCGTAACGAATAAGCTTGGTAAACGCGGCCAGCTCCTGTCGGATTTCTGCAAAACAAACGATGCCCTTGCAGCAATTAACGCAGGAGGATTTGTCGATGCCAACGGACAAGGCAGCGGCGGCACTCCCCTCGGAACGGTTATCAAGGACGGCGTTTACAAGCAGTATACCAAAACATCCGACCATTCCATCATCGGTTTTGACAAAAACAACGTTCTTGTAGTAGGTAAATTTACCGAAGAAGAATGTGCCGAAATGGGCATTCGCGATGCCATCAGCTGGCGTCCCCCTTCCCTTTTGGTTCTAAACGGTGAAATCGTGGAACACAAGGGCCTAGCAGGTGGATACGTAGCACGATCCGGAATCGGTCAGTGTGCCGATGGTATGGTTCTGCTTCTTGTTATTGACGGAAGCTCTCTGCGAGGAATCGACGGAGCAAACTTTGCTATGATGGCAGATATTCTCCTCAGCTACGGTGCCGTAAACGCCGCAAATATGGACGGAGGAACGTCCTCTACCATGGCGCTGAAGGGTGAAGTTATCAATACCGTTTGTAACCCCGCCATTGCAAAGCGCGGCAGATACCTTGCCACCGCTTGGCTAGTAAAAAATCTGCCCGAAGAAGAATCCTAATTTCTTTAAAAAGCCAAATCATACGATTTGGCTTTTTTTATTGACAAACAAATCAAACTATGTTAAAATAAACAAAGTTGAGGGAGTAGCAGACGGCTGTGCCGTAGCAAGTCAACATATTGGTCTATGACCTGGTTTGCTTTTAATTGCGAGACTCATGTGTGATCATCATACATGGAGTCTTTATTTTTTTGCCCTCGGAAAAGGAGCTTTTTATGTGGAGTTTAATACTGTTAAGCCTCGGTGAAGGCATTGGTCTTGCCATGGACGCATTTTCCGTTTCTTTGGCAAACGGTTTGGCAGAGCCCGGAATGAAGTTAAAAAGAGCAGGCTTTATTGCTTTGATTTTTGCTCTGTTTCAAGGCTTTATGCCCTTGGCAGGTTGGTTTTTCGTACATAGTTTCGTAGAAATGTTTGAGGTTTTCAAGCCTTTTATCCCCTACATCGCTCTGGGACTTCTGTCCTTTATCGGAGGAAAGATGCTTTGGGAAGGTCTTCATCCCTGCGCGGAGGGAGATGAATGCTGCATCGCAAAACGACGCATCGGTCTTTCCACCTTGCTGGTACAAGGTGTGGCAACCTCCATTGACGCTCTTTCCGTGGGATTCACCATTTCTGAATACAACGTGGGCGAAGCAATTCTTTCTGCCGTAATTATTTCCGCGATCACGTTCGTGATTTGTCTCGGCGGTGTGCTGGTGGGTAAAAAGTTCGGAACGAAGCTTTCCAACAAAGCGGCGATTCTTGGCGGTGTGATTCTGATCGGAATCGGTATTTTGATCTTTGTAAAATCCTTCTTTGAGTAAAATTCAAATGAATAAACAAAAAAGATGCACGAAATCGTGCATCTTTTTTTGTTATAATAACCGTCTCAACCGTTAACACATTCAAAGATAAACCGATAATCATATCCCAAAAAGGTAACGGTCTGCAATTTCTTATCCACGTTAACACCCGTTATTTCTACGGGCAATTTGTTTCGTAGAATCTCAAACCGTGAATCGCTGATATCATATTTTTCGGGGATGATAACGGAAAGCATGGTACCGCTATCCGATGAATATTCTCCTGCCCAGCTTGCTCGATCTGCCACCGTAATCCCGAAGTGTTTCATAGATGCCCCTGCATCCCAGGTAGGATCGCAGTAATAGAATTTACCGTCGATACGAACAACGTTCCACATATGCATTCCACTGCCGCCGCTATGTAAAACGGTTCCGCAAGCAAGATTTGCTTGGGTGCACAAAAACACGTACGCCTGAGCAATGTTTGTGCAAATGCCGCTTTTTTCTGCAAGCACGGAATAAGGGGAAGATTTCAAATTCGCTTCTTTCTCGCTTAGTTTCTCGAAATTTTCACCGATTAAATCATTGTCGTATTTCAAGCCGTCAATGACGGAATAATAGAGCAGAATCGCTCGCATGGCTTCGCTGTCATCAAGCTTTACCTTTGACAAGTATTTCTCGGTCACGTCGCAAAAGTCCCGAAGAGTCCGTTCAAACTCCGCCTTTTCCAAAAAATAATTCCAAGATACTTCCCCTGTCGTCGGGTCGTAGGAACGCATCTCATTAAAATCGGTAAAGGCACCGAACAAGGGGCAGGTACTGTGAATGACGTATGCCATATCGTTTAAAAATCTTTGCTGATTTCCACTGACTTTTATCTTAACTCGGCTCTCATACTGCAAAAAGCCCTCGATGACCGTTTTTGCGGCTGAAACTACGTCTTCCGATGCGTTTTCTAAAATCAATTCCGATACCTTCGTCAGATCGATCTGAATGGCGGTGTTGTCATTTATATATTCAATCGTTGCGTTCGTTGGGGCATTATCTAAAGGATGATCGTCATTCGTCCTCGGATTCGACTCACAACCAAATAAAAGAATCGAAAGAACGCAGCAAAGAATCCTTACGAAAATTTTCTTTGATATTCTACAAACTTTTCCATGCATTGTAATTTCTCCATACATTCTTATTGTCGGTCAAAATTATTATACCACAAGAAAAAGCAGAACAAAAGTGCTTTTATTAGAAGAAAATAAAAAAATCGGTTGCATTTCTGCAACCGATTTTAATTTGTTTAGAAAATGGTAACCTTACCGATTTCTGTTTGTCCGCCGCCCTTATTCCCGCTGGGAATAATTACGTTGGGAGTAGAACCTGCAAGAACATCCTGAGTGGAAAAATCAATCTGAATAGCACTGGGGGTCTCGTAAGTCTTTTTCATTTCAATTACCTCCAAACTCTTAGCCTGCAACAACAGAAGTTGCCTGAATGTAAGCCAGCAGAGCGTTTGCAGCATCGGTATTCAGTTCCTTAGCAAAACCAGCAACACTTGCAGTGAGAGAGAAGATCTCGGATTCACCGTCAAGAACTACAACAGTAAAGTTATCTTCCATAGCCTGAGGAGCGAAGAAGAGGGATACGGTAGCAACATTGCCTTCTGCAGAATAAACGTCTGCGATTTCAATGCCGTTTACCTTAACAACTGCGTTTGCGGGAAGCTCGGTGCAAGTCATCTCAAGCTTTACGCCAACTGCGCTATTCATAACGAGAGTTGCGGAAGCTGCGGTAACGCTGTCAGCCTTGCTTGCCTGGCGTTCGCCATAGTCCTTATCTGCGGGGGTGAGCGTATTTGCGCCCTTATCAACAGCAACGTTAATGATGTTCT
>JAZOSM010000162.1:0-11291 GCA_045657125.1 Eubacteriales bacterium | reverse complement strand
TGGTAGAATTCCAGCCTTCCAAGCTGATTACGAGGGTTCGATTCCCTTCACCCGCTCCACTATGTGCTTTTAGCTCAGCCGGATAGAGCAACTGCCTTCTAAGCAGTAGGTCGGGGGTTCGAATCCCTCAAAGCACGCCATATGGTGGATATAGCTCAGTTGGTTAGAGCGCCAGGTTGTGGCCCTGGAGGTCGACGGTTCGAATCCGTTTATCCACCCCACTTTTAAAAACAAGTCCTTTTCGGACTTTATACGGCGGAATAGCTCAGTTGGCTAGAGCATCCGGTTCATACCCGGCAGGTCGTTGGTTCAAATCCGACTTCCGCTACCAGATAAAGCACTTGCGAAAGCAAGTGCTTTTCTCAACTAATTTATCCGTAAAGGATTGGAAGATTATGAAGAAGCTGGTAATTTTTGATTTGGACGGCACCTTGTTTAATACCACGGGCGCTATGACAGCTTGCGGGAACTATGCGCTGGAACGTCTGAATTTGCCCTTGTTGGCTCCTCGGGTGTACGCCGGGGTTTCGGGCGGCAGTGTAGAGGCTTTCGTCTGCACAGTTCTTGAGGCTGCGGGAGACGGTGAGCATTGCAATTACGGCGAGTTTTGGCGCTTGTATCTGGAGAAGAACAGCCTTTTGACCGAGGAAGCAAACGTTCCCTACGAGGGAATTGAAACGGTTTTGAAGGAACTGAAACAACGGGGAGTGCTTCTTGCCGTGCTGTCCAACAAGGATCAGGAATCCTGTGTGCCCATCGTGGAAAATGCTTTTGGAAAAGGCGTATTTGACCGTATTTTCGGAGGACGGAAAGATGTTCCTGCCAAGCCCGATCCCACCGCGGCATTTGCACTGATGGAGGAATTTTCGGTACAGCCGAAGGATTGCTTGTACGTGGGTGATACCCAAATTGATATGCAAACGGGCAAAAACGCAGGAATCGATACGGTAGCGGCGTTATGGGGCTATCGCGAAAGGGAAGTGTTGGAGGCTTTTTCTCCGGAATATTTGTTGGAAAAACCATTGGATCTTTTGTCGCTTTTTGCCGAATAAAAGCGAGCGATTGACAAAAAACAAATGGTATGGTATGATGAAACCGTGTCGAATCATACAAATTTTTGAAAAAATGAGGAAGTTGAATGCAAGTCATCAATTACGTGATCAACCTGATCAAACTTGTATCCGGCATTGTATCCAAGATATATAAGTACAAAAGTCTTTTTGTTTTCACGGGTTTCTTCGTTACCAGAAAGTTTAAACCTGCCAAAAAGAATCATAAGTATGCGATCCTGATTGCCGCGCGCAATGAGGAGGAAGTAATCGGAAATTTGGTAGACAGTATTCGCAGACAGGATTACCCGAGAGAACTGCTGGATATTTTCGTGGTTGCCGATAACTGTGACGATCACACCGCTGAAGCGGCAAGAGAATTGGGCGCGATTTGTTACGAGCGAAATGATATGGAGCATCGTACCAAGGGTTATGCACTGCAGTTTTTGGTGGAATGTATCCGACGCGATTACGGAATCGAGTCTTATGAGGGATATATGATTTTTGATGCGGATAACCTTCTGCAGAAAAATTTCGTGACCAAAATGAACGACGCTTTCGACGCGGGAGAAAAGATCGTAACCTCCTATCGAAACACCAAGAATTTCGATGATAACTGGATTTCTGCTTCTTACGGCTTGCACTGGCTTCGTACCGTGCGTCAGGAGCATCGTGCAAGAGCCTTCTATCATTTGGCTACCCGTATTCAGGGAACCGGATTTTTGTTTGCAAACGAATTGATTCGTAACGGTTGGAATTATACCAGCTTAACCGAAGACAGAGCGTTCTGTGCCGATGCCGTTGCCAACGGATATAAGATTTCTTATCAGAATGACGCGGTTTTCTACGACGAGCAGCCAGTAGATATGAAAATTGCCATGCGTCAGAGAATTCGTTGGGCAAAGGGACACCTTCAGGCATTCGTGGAAACAGGCTGGCCCCTGCTTAAGCACGTATTCGTTACCTATGGTGCGGCAAATCGAGACGATCCCGACGCGCCCCGTTGGAGACGTTTTGTTCGCAATATCCGCCTTCGTTTTATGAGCTTTGATATGCTCACCGTCGTGTATCCCCGTTCCATCGTTACCCTTGCACGCCGCCTTGTGGTATTTGCCTTGCAGACGGTATTGATCTTTTGTGCAGGGCTGAAGGTTTCGGCTTGGTACGGACCCGCGCTTTTCAACAACGATTTTATGAAATCCTTGGGATTTGAGCCTTATCTGTTCTTAAACAGCATTGGCATCGACATATCCACCACCAAGGGACAGGCTCTGCTTTTCCTTGCCATTGCCTTTATCTCCTGGACCGTGTACGGATACGTAAAGGGAATCATTTTAGCGGCGTATATTTTCATTGCCGAGCACAAACGGATTATGCCGATTAAATGGTATAAGAAAATTTGGTACTGCATTACATTCCCCATCTTTGATCTGATCGGTAAGCTTTCCCTGATCATTGCACTGTTTAAGAAGGTCGAATGGAAGCCCATTCCTCACCACGCTTCCGTCAAGATCACTCAAATCGAGAAAAATCTCAGAAGTTAAAAAAAGAACCTGCTTTTGCAGGTTCTTTTTTTGCGTTTATCCGTTGTATTCTACGTCCGTATCCAAGGGATAACAGGGACGGGGAAGTTTTTCAAAGGGGAAAACAGAAAGGTTGCTGGAGCAAAGTCCGGGGGGATCGGAGGGAATGATCTGCGCCGCACGGCTTTGGAAATATCCGCGGAAATGTTGTGTCGATTTCAAGCCGATGTAGCGGTATTCGTTGATATCTGCCCCCGTAACGTGGAAAGGACGGTCGTCAAAGGTTTGATTTCGCGTAGTTCCGATAATAATATCCACGTTGCCTACGCGCACTCTCGCGCATTTGCCCATAAGGGTGCTTTTTCCCAAAAGGTTGGGAGAGGTGTGTACGAAACGACCGTGGAACATGGATATGATTTGGGCGTCCTGAATTTCAAGGGGTTCTCCGAAAATCTTTTCGTGCCGTCCGCCCAGAGAGAAGGAAACGGTATCACCGGGATGATGTTTGTAGATTTCTTCCACAGCAATGGGATCGACCATATAACCGAAAATCGATCCGGGTAAATTGCGGCGAAGCATCTCCCGCAGAAGGTGGGTGCCGTCACCGGGACATCCGCCGCCGGGGTTGTCACTCATATCGTTGATGATGATATAGCCCTCTTTTTCCACCTTTTCGGCCAAATCGAAAGCCTCGGCGGGGGTCAAAGCATTGCTATTAAAATAATGGCGTCTTTCCCATACAAAGCGTGCAAGCTCCTTTGCAGCCTTTTCGGCACCCAGTCCCTTTTTGCAGACAACGCAAACACTTGCAGTGCTCCAAGGGGTATCGGCATAGGGGAAGCCTTGGAAAAGGGATGCGTGAATCAGACCCTTCTCGTCGCGGTAGCGGTCGAAGAATGCATCAATTTCGGGAAAGGGAGGAAAGTCGGTCATACCCGTAGAAATGGGAATGGCAAGGGGGAGATGCTCGATATGGGTTTCGGTTTCAACCTCTCCCCGAAGAATGGCACAGAGGGTTTTCATCGCAAGATAGCCTGCTTCGAATTTATCGGTGTGCGGATATTTGCGTATGCCGAATACACCGTTTGTCAGTTCTACGCTTTCGGGAGAGATATTTCCGTGTAGGTCTTTGGTCACGGTAATGGGAATCTGAGTTCCTAAAATTTTGCGGATCTCGGTCAGAACGTAGGTTTCCAAATCCAGAATGCCCTCGCCGACGCCTGCGCCGTGGAGTGCAAAGCATACGCCGTCCGCATCCTTGTTTTCTTCACAGACGGGGAGGATTCGATCCATCATTTTCTGCACACAGTCGCGGTCCAGAATGGGTGCAGCGGCGGTGTAACAGCAGGTGGGAATCATTTCAACGCCCTCCTCACGTCCGCGGGCAATGATGCCACCAAGGAAGGTTCTGGTGTTTTCGGATTCCTCGATAATTTTTTCTTTTGAGGGGATGCCGCGAGACGTATAGGCTTCAAAATTCAGATAATGGTCGGAAAAGGTATTGGCTTCGTGACCGAAATGACCAATGATGATTTTCATATTAAATTCCTCATTGCGCGAAATTGCGATATTCTTTTTCAGCGAGATATTTGTCAATCAGTGTCTGGAATCCCGTTACTTCCGTTTTGCTTTTCAGCGCTTTGTCAAAGTTGGTGGAAACGGTTCCGTAGGTATAATATTTGCCGCGGTATTTGGTAAAATCAAAGGCGGAGTTGACCGTGGGATTTCCCGTAAAGCGGTATTCCTGACCAACGGCGGAATCACCGGTAATGGCGCACCAGGTCATCAAAGCGGTAATATAGCCTGCCAACATATTCTGATGATGTCCGTCGGAGGCACTCTTGGAAATGATGAAGCTGTGGCGGGTGTAAGTCAATTGGCTTCCGGGAACCTGAACGTTGCCCTTGTGTACGTCTACCACGAGTCTGCCCCAGTCAACGACGGTGATACCCATATCTTCTAGGGTTTTCAGGTTTTTCATAACCAAAACGTTTTCGGGGGTCAGTTCTTTTTCATAGAATCTGTGATGTACGAGGAAGCAGAATTTTACGTTGGGATTTGCTTTGCGGAAAAAGGAGGTGATTTTGTTGATGTTTGTAAGGAAGTCGCCCTTTGCCGTGCCGCCTTCCTGAATCATAACGTAGTCGAATTTGCGATCGATCAGGTCAGCGCTGTGGTCGTGTCCGTCACAGCCGCGGTCCGCACTGCAATTGCCTCCGAAAGTATCCTGCAGGGTGTGACCGCCGTAGGTCCAGTTGGTGACTTCCACGTCGGCGCCGTTTTCTTTGGCGATTTGATAAAAATATCCTTTATCGTGGCTGCGTTCTTCCTGAGAAAAATTGGTGGTCTTTTTTTCCAGAACGCACTTTCCGTAGTAGGTGTAGGAATTTCCGATAAAGATAAACTTCTTTCCGTCGAGAGGATGCTCGATGGATTCGGAATCCGTGGGGGGCGTGTATTTTTCTTCCGTTTCGGTGGGAACCATGGTTTCAGTCTCCTTTTGTTTGGTTTCTTTTTGCAATTCTTTGGTTTCGGAAGGCTTTGTTTCTGATTCAAGGGGTGTCAGATTTCCTCCGCAGGAAAACAGCGGGAAAGCAAGGGAAAGAACGAGGATGAAGGAAAGAATTCGTTTCATAATGATCTCCTTTTGTTTGATAAATTTAGTATATCGCAAAAGAATCGCCTTGTAAAGAAAAAAGACTGCAAAAAATGCAGTCTTTTTTATCGCTTAGTTTTCTTTGGCGATTTCTTCGTGACGCTTTACCTTGGCGGTACTGGTCTTGATGAAGGGCTGTGTCTGGAAGGTTAAGTGCTTGATGTGCTTGTAAGCAGGCAGGGTTTCGTTGACCTTTGCGATCTCGCCCTTCATATAAGTGGCAAAATCCGTTTCCGTGCCGTCGGGCATGGTATCCTTGAAAAATTCCTTGGAATAAACGATTTTCGCAGAAACCAAAAGGTCGTCGTCCTTTTTCTTTCCGTAAACCATAATTTCGCTGATAAAGGGAAGCTTTCCGACGATTTCCTCCAATTCTTCGGGGTAAATGTTTTTACCGCTTTTCAGTACGATGACGTTTTTCTTTCTTCCGGTAATGAACAGGAATCCGTCTTCGTCCAGTCTGCCCAAGTCACCTGTGTGGAATACGCCGTCTTTCAAAACCGCTTCGGTTTCTTCGGGCATTTCGTAGTAGCCCAGCATAACGTTTCCGCCCTTGGCGCAGATTTCACCGATTCCGTCTTCTCCGGGATTTTCAATGGTGATTTCCACGGAGGGGAATACCTTACCCACGGAGCCGTAACGGATGTTCTCGGGATTTTCTGCCGTTAAAACGGGGCTGGTCTCGGTCAAGCCGTATCCCTGCACCGTCAAAATACCAAAGTCGTTGAAGCCCTTTGCTACCTCGCGGCTGATGGCGGAGGCACCGCTGATAATGAATCGAAGCTCGCCGCCAAGCTCTGCCAAAATGGATTTGAAAAGCTTTCTGCGGACGTCGATACCCGTTTTCATAAGTCCTTCGCTGATTTTCAGGGCATTTTGTACCAGCTTGGTTTTGCCTTGCTTTTCCACACCGCGCAGAATGTTACGATACATAACCTCAAGAAGCAGAGGAACGCATACGAACGTTGTGATTTTGTATTCTTTCAGATTTTTCTGCACGTATCTTAAGCCGTCGCAGAACATATTGGTAGCGCCGGAGGCGAGAAAGTAAGTCAGTCCCACGGAGCCGAAGGTGTGATGCAGGGGCAGGAAGACCAGATTGCGATCTTCGGGATAAATCTTTTCCACGCGAAGCAAGTCGTAAAGGTTTGTGGCGATGTTTCGGTTGGAAAGCATAACTGCCTTGGAGGAGGAAGTGGTGCCGGAGGTGAAAATGATGGATGCGATGGCATCGGGATCGGGATTGAATCGGTCGAAAGAGGTATCTTCCTTCAAAGCAAGAGTTCCCATTTCACGGATTTCACCGATACTGGGAAGCTCTGCAGACAGCTTTTTCGTGGTAATAAAGTGGCAGATTCCCATATCGTTTTCTTTTGCAAGACCAAGCATCAAATCCAAATGCTTTTCATCGCAAACGACAGCATCTACCTTGCTTCGTTTCAGAGAAAGCAGAATTTCGGGCTCGGTCAATTCTTTGTCCAGGGGAACGATCACGCCTACCCCGCAAAGCACGGTAAGGTAAGTGAGAATCCATTCGTAGGAATTCAGACCGATGACAGCAATGCGCTTTTCTCCCAGGCCGAGGCTTCTGAGTCCTTGTCCGAAGGAACGCATTTCAGCCCAAAATTCGTTATAAGAAACGTGGCGATAATAAGTTTTTCCGCCGACTTCATTTTTCAGAACAAATGCATCCTTTTCTCCGTAAGCTTCTACGGCATCCAAAAGATAGTCGCGGATTAAATCGTGCTGAGGGGCATCCTTCAGTATTGATAAGTGTTTCATTTAAAATCTCCCATCTCGTATTCGAAACTATATTAACAGATTTCGCATACCTTGTCAATGGTTTCTTGAAAAAATATGTTGCGGCGAATTGTGCCAAAACTCTTGTACTTCATTCATTCCTATGTTAAAATAGGGAAAAATATGAGTAAAAAGGAGGCACGGTATGAAAAATGAAAAAAACAGACGAATTTGGCTTCGTCTGGATAATGCTGCAAAAATTTTCCCTGCCTCCATGCGTCCTGCTTGGAGTAACGTGTTTCGCGTATCCGTAAGCTTTCGCGAGCCCATTGATCCCGATGCTCTTGCCCGCGCGACCGTGCGCGCGGCGAAGCGGTTCCCCTCAATTTGCGTCCGTTTGGGGACGGGATTTTTCTGGTATTATTTGGAGGAGAGTGGCCACGTTCTCAAGCCTCGCAAAGAAAAATGTCATCCTCTTTTTCCTATGAGAAAGCGCGAGATCAAGAAGCTTGCCTTGCGCGTGCTTTATTATGAAAACCGTTTGGCGGTGGAGTTTTTTCATGCGCTGACCGACGGAAGCGGAGCTATGGTATTTCTCAAAACCCTTGCCGCCATTTATTTGCAGGAGCGCTACGGTGTTTCATGCTACGACGGAGAGGGGATTCTCTTTCCCGAAGACGAGCCCGATGCAGAGGAGCTGGAGGATGCTTTCCTTCGTTATGCAGGACCTACCGCGGCAAAGAGGGAGATGCCCTATGCATTCCACTTAACGGGAGTTCCCGAGTCGGACGGCTTTCTGCACGTGACGCGGGGTACCGTTTCCTGCAAGGAGATTCTTTCTGCCGCCAAGGAAAAGGGTGTCAGCCTGACAACGTACCTTGCCGCAGCCTTTTGCTATTGCCTGGAAAACATTCAGAAAAGTCGTTGTGCGCCCCATAAGGAAAAAGCCGTGCGCGTGCAGATTCCTGTTAACCTGCGAAAGCATTTTCCGTCCCGCACCCTGCGAAATTTCGTGGCAGTTTATAACGTGGGTGTGGAAAAAGGGGAGACCGACGCGGATTTTGACGAGCTTTTGTCGCGGATTCACCATCAAATGGCGCTTTTTAATACCCCGCGCAATTTAAGAGCCGTCTTTACTGCAAACGTCAACAGTGAAAAGGGAGTTGCCATTCGCTTGGTACCTCTGTTTTTGAAAAACATCGTGATGCGTGCCGTTTTCGATCGGGTGGGTGAGAGCCTTGCCTGTCTGTGCCTTTCCAATCTTGGGGCGGTAAAGCTTCCCGAACAAATGTCCGAGTACGTAACCGGGTTCGATTTTATTATCGGTCCTCAGGCAAAAGCACCGTACAATTGCGGTGTAGTAAGTTACGGGGACGATCTTCACATTCATTTGGTCCGCAATACGGTGCATCCCGAATTGGAACGAGCGTTTTTCTCCTTCCTTTCCTCTCAGGGTATTGCCGTAACGCTGGAAAGCAACGAGAGGTAAATCTATGTATTGTATGAAATGCGGTGCAAAGCTAGGGGAACGGGAGGTCAAATGTCCCCTATGCGGCTTTGATTTGCCGATTCTTTCTCCCAAGCAGGAGAAAAGTCTGTATCCCCGCACGGCGCGCTCGGGTGACCGAGAGGATTTCAAAGGACTTTTACTCTTTTTCACATTGCTTCTTTGCGGTGCGGGTGGTGCGGTTCTTGCAATGGACCTTTCCCGCGGCGGCGGTGTCAGCTTTTCTGCATGGGTACTTTTTGGGCTTCTGCTTTTTTATACCGCCTTTTTGTTGCCGCGATGGTTTCGCAGACCCAATCCAGTGATTTTTCTTCCCGTGTTTGGTGTGTGCTTTTTGACGATGCTTTGGTATCTGGACTTTTTTTACGGATCGGGATGGTTTTTCCCTTTGGTGTTGCCTTTGACGGGTGGATTTTTCTTGATGCTGGAAGCGGTGGTTACCCTGGTGCGTTACGTGCGCGGCGGTGCCTTTTACGTGTACGGAGGCTTTTTCATTGGAATCGCCTGTCTGTCTTTTGCGGCAGAGCTCGGATTCCGTGCGTTTTTCGGATATCCGATTTGCTTGAGCTGGTCCTTGATTCCCCTGATTCTTTTTTCCGTGATGGGGATCGGACTTTTGGTGATTGCCATTGTTCCCCCGTTCCGTGTCTACGTGCAAAAGCGATTTTTTGTGTAATATAATTAAGGATAATAGAATATGTCAGAATTTAGCGAAACGAGTCCCGACGAGCTAAAAGCGGAAGATGGGGCAGAATCCTTTGCCCGACCCGAAGAAACTTCGCCCGTCCCCGAAAAAAAGAAACTGCGGATTCTATGGATTGCTTTGGCCTTTGCTTTGATTTTGACGGTGGGAATTGCCGCGGGCCTTGTTTGGCATCTGCGCGTAGAGCCCTTGCCTGAAGAAGATGGTGATAAAGAGGTGATGAACGCGCGGGAAAGTGATTTGCCCCTTTGGATTGACGAGGCTTTTTTGACCTTGGACGGTGAAAGCCGCACGGGACAGCCCTTGGAGGAAGTGGTGAACATTGCCGTTCATTACGTGGCAAATCCCGGAAGCAGTGCCATTGCCAACCGAAATTATTTCGAAGGTCCTGATTCCGATACAAGTTCCCACTTTATCGTAGGATTGCAGGGAGAGATTTTGGCTGTCATCCCTTTGGATGAGAAAAGCTGTGCCACCAACGAACGAAACCGAGATACCATTTCCGTAGAGGTTTGTCATCCCGATGCGACGGGGGAGTTTTCCCTTGAGACTTACGAAAGCCTGATTCGCCTTTTGGCATACCTTTGCGACCGTTTTGATTTGACGGGAGAGGAACTGATCCGTCATTACGACGTAACGGGAAAAATGTGTCCCCGTTTTTACGTAGAAAATCCCGATGCATGGGAGCAAATGAAAATGGATGTGGATCTGGCTTTGAAAGAGGGCGATTTCCGTGACTGATCGTCATAAAAAAGGCGCGAAAGCAGTCTTGTTTTTGCTGGCCAGTCTCTTTGTTTTCGCCGTTACTGCGTATAT
This sequence comes from Eubacteriales bacterium, assembly GCA_045657125.1. Lineage (GTDB taxonomy): Bacteria > Bacillota > Clostridia > Oscillospirales > SIG627 > RGIG5579. Next base: position 1,297 of record JAZOSM010000162.1, on the reverse strand, counting down.
GGGAAAGCCTTTGCTGGAGACGGTGGAGGATCCCGAAGCATTTCGCAGCCTTGTGCAGGAAAAGGGATGGCTGTCGCGAGTGATATTCGTGGCATTGGTGTTTTTTCAAGTGGTGGTTGCTTTAATTCCGGGTGAACCCTTGGAGATTTGCGCCGGTATCGTCTTCGGCAGCGTAGAGGGGACCGTCTTGTGCCTTGTGGGGATTTTTCTCGGTAGCGCGGCTGTTTTTTTCCTGGTTCGCAAACTTGGTATAAAATTTGTTGAACTGTTTTTTTCAGTGGAAAAAATCCGATCCCTTCATTTTTTGCAGAACCAAAGACGGCTTTACACGGTACTGTTTTTATTGATGGCAATTCCTGGGACGCCCAAGGATTTAATCAGTTACTTTGTTCCCGTAACAAGAATTTCTATGTGGAAATGGCTGTTTCTCACAACGGCGGCACGAATTTTTTCAGTCGTGACCTCCACCGTTGGCGGTGATGCCTTGGGTGATGGAAAATATCTTTTTGCAGTGGTGGTCTTTGCCGTTACCTGCTGTCTTGGCTTACTGGGTGTTTGTTTTTTTAATCGCTTTTCGAAAAAGCGTGAAAGCGAAAAAATATAGTTTCATTTCAGGAGGAAGTTTATGTTTGGATCTAAGCTTATGGTTCGCCGCTTCGACAATTACGCCGCAAAATACGAAGCAAGAGATGTGGAGGAGGTGAAGGGAAGAATTCTGTTTTACGGTCATTCGCTCTTTACACGCTGTGCCTATAACAACCGTTGGGGAAATCCTTCCTTGGAAGAAAACGTTTTGGGAAAGGATGGAAAACCTGCCATTCTCAATCACGGCTTCGGCACTTCGTCTGCTGACGATCTTTTGTATTATTATCCCCGTTTGGTTCGTCCTTACGAGCCACGCGCTCTGGTGCTTTGCACCTCCAACAATGATTACGGCTTCGGCTACAGCCCTTTTCAGGTAGTAGATCTTTTGGCGAGAGTGGTTGACTGGGCAAAAGCGGATTTTCCCGAAATTCCCATCTACGTATTTTCCCACCTGCCCACCTTGAAGGCGGTGGATACAGTCAGCGTGTTTACCCGCAATCGCGATGAATTTAATAAAATGGCGGAATTGATGTGCATCGAAAAAGGTGCTCGTTTTGTAAGCATGATCGATCAGCCCTATCTGTTTGAAAAAGCAGAGGACATCGGCAATCACGATAAAATTCGTCACGATCTTTTCTGCGAGGACCGTACCCATTACGGCCCCGAAGGCTATATGGTATTCCACAACTTTATCCGCGAGCTTCTCGACGAT
>JAZOSM010000161.1:0-17738 GCA_045657125.1 Eubacteriales bacterium | reverse complement strand
CAGAAGAACGATGCGGATTCGCGAAGGAGAGGCGTCAGAGATATACATAGAACAAGAAAAAGTTTTGGGAAAGGCTACTTTTGCTTATACTGCAAGGGGGTCATTCCCATTTCTTTTTTGAAAAGGCGGGAGAAGTTTTGGGGATCGATGCCGACGGACTCGGCGGCTTCTGCTACGGAAAGATCCTGCTGGGTCATAAGGGCGCACGCTTTTTGGACGCGCAGACGGGTCAAATAGCGGTGCGGAGGGAGCCCCGTTCGTTCTTTGAAAACGGTAGTAAAATAGCTTCGCTCCAAGCCTACCTCGCGGCTGAGCCCATCCACGGTCAATTCCTCGTGGTAGCGAGTTTCCATAATACCAACTGCCTTTTGGATCATCTCGCTTCGGTCCGTTTCGGGAGCAAGGCGCAACAATTCACCCAAAATGCGATACAGACAGGCAGTGCGTCGGCTTTCGGTACCGGGGTCCGTATCCTGATCGATCTCGTGCATTTTCTTCATTTCTCTTAAAAGGACGGGAAAAAGTTTTCTTGCAGCAAAGGGAGTATCGGAGGTAAGTCCTGCGCGGGACAACACGTGGTGCAGTGAGAGTCCCAGGGCAACGCAGGAATAGCCGCAACGGGGATGAACTTCATCTGCGGTATGGGTAACCGCATCCCCGGGAAACAGAACGTAGAAATCCCCTTTCCGAATGGCAAATTCCTTTTCATTGATAATGACCGAGCCTTTTCCCTCGGTGCAACATTCAAAAATATAAACGTCGCGAATCACCGGGCCGAAGCGGGCGCCGGGAGAAAGATTTTCCTCTCTGTGGCAAAAAAGAGCCGTAGGAATATCCGAATAAGTTCGCGTATACTTTTTCACAAGTGCAGTCATAAACGCTTCCTTTCCAACAAAATGAAGATTTTTCCCAACAAAAAGAACTTGACGAACACACATATTGATGATACAATCATAACACAAAATAACCGAAAGGGGAATACTAAAATGCAAAATAAGATCTACAATATGGCTGTAATCGGTTGTCGTATGGGCGAGCCCCATATCAAAGCAGTTATTTCCAATGACAACGCAAATCTGTATGCTGCTTGCGACCTGGACGACACTCTGCTTGCCAGAATCAAAGAGACCTACAAACCCGAGATCGCAACCAAGAACTGGAAGGAGCTCATCAACGATCCCAAGATCGACGCGGTTATCGTTGCTACTCCCGACAAGCTTCACCTGGAAATGACCGAAGCCTTCCTGATGGCAGGCAAGGACGTTCTTTGCGAGAAGCCCATGGCTTTGACCATGGAGGAGTGCGAAGCTATGATGCGTGCAGAAAAGAAGAGCGGCAGAACTCTGATGGTAGGTCAGGTTTCCCGTTTTGCACCCGCTTTCGCAAAGGCCAAGAAGATGATCGACGACGGTCTGATCGGCGAGCTGTTCTTCGTTGAGTCCGAGTACGCTCACGACTACAGCAAGGCTCGCGGCTATCACGATTGGAGAGTTGATCCCGACAGACACGCTGTTATCGGCGGCGGCTGCCACGCAATCGACCTTCTCCGTTGGATCGCAGGCGATCCCACCGAGGTTTATGCACTGTCCAACCGCAAGTGTCTGACCGACTGGCCCGTAGACGACTGCGCAATCGCAATCATGAAGTTCCCGAACAACGTAAACGGTAAGGTTCTCACCTCCATCGGTTGTAAGAGAAACTACACCATGAGAAGCGTATTCTACGGAACCAAGGGTACCATCATCTGTGACAACAAGAACAGTTACCTCACCTTCTTTACCGGTGAAGAAAAGCATCCCTGCTCCGCAAAAGAGTGGTTCACCATTCCTCAGCAGATCCCCGTTTCCGTTGCAAACCACAACGTTACCTCCGAGCTGAAGATGTTCCTGACCGCACTGATCAACAACGAGCCCGTTGCGATCAGCCCCATGGAAGGCGCATCCACCGTTGCCGTATGCTGTGCAGTCGTTGAGTCCTGCAAGACCGGCATGCCCGTAAAGATCAAGTATCCTCAGATCTAACTGCGTTTTAAAAGCCGTTTTCCGAAAGAAAACGGCTTTTTTTATTGCTATTTTTATTTTGGTGTGATATGATAAAGGAAAGCGAAACAGGAGGTTTTTTTATGATTAAAACCGAATTAAACGGCACCGAGCTTCCTTTGTTGGGTTTTGGTTGTATGCGTTTTCCCACCCTTGAGGGCGGCGAAATCGACTTTGCACAGACCGAAGAAATGATCCGCTACGCCATGGAGCACGGAGTCAATTACTTTGATACTGCATACCCCTATCACAATGGGCAAAGCGAAACGGTATTGGGAAAGATTCTTCCCCAATATCCGAGAGAATCCTATATCCTTGCAGATAAATTCCCCGGTCATCAAATCTCCAAGAACTACGACCCTAAGGTGGTATTTGAGCATCAGTTGAAAAAATGCCAAACCGAATATTTTGATTTTTATCTGCTCCACAACGTTTTTGAAAATTCCTTCCCCGTATATACCGATCCCAAGTGGGGCATTATGGATTATTTCATTGAGCAAAAGCGGCTTGGACGCATCCGTCATCTCGGTTTTTCCAGCCACGGAAGCATCGAGATTATGGGAAAATTCCTAGACCTTTACGGCGAGCACCTGGAGTTTTGTCAGATTCAGCTGAATTATCTGGACTGGACTCTGCAAGATGCCAAAGCAAAAGTGGAATTTTTGCGAGAACGCGGCATTGCCATTTGGGTTATGGAGCCCGTCCGCGGCGGAAAGCTTGCAAACCTTTCGGAAACGGCAAAAGAAAAATTGGCTCAATTCCGTCCCGACCATTCTCCCGCAGCCTGGGCATTCCGCTTTTTGCAGGATATTCCCGATGTAAAAATGATTCTTTCGGGAATGAGCAATTTCGATCAGGTAAAAGAAAACATCGAAACCTTTGAGAAAAAAGCTCCTTTATCCGATGCGGAAACAAAACTGCTTTTGGAAATTGCAGAAACGCTGAAAAATTCCGTTCCCTGCACCGCCTGCGGATATTGCGTCAAGGATTGTCCCCAAAAACTGGATATTCCCTTTTTGCTTTCCATTTACAACGATTTGCAGGTTGTAAAAACCTTTAATACATCCATGCGCATCGAATTTCTCCCCGAAGAACAGAAACCCTACAACTGCATTTCCTGCGGCAAGTGCAGCAGCATCTGCCCTCAAAAAATCAAGATTCCCGAAACGCTGACGAAGCTTGACGGTATTCTGAAAGAAATCCCATCCTGGGCAAAAATTTCAAAAGAACGCGAAGAAATCGCGATTCGAGAAAGAGAGGAAAACAAATGACTAAATTAACGATTATCGGCGACATTATGTGCGAACCCTCCATTATGGACGCAGCAAAAAAAGCAGACGGAACCTACGATTTTAATTTCGTATTTGAAAATTCCAAAAAAATTTGGGAAAATTCCGACTACGTAATCGGCAACTTGGAGTTTCCTCTTGCCGAAGATATGGAATTGACCAGCGCGTTCGACGTTTTCAACGCGCCCCAGCCCTTTGGTCAGGCTGCAAAGGATGCAGGACTTGACCTGGTTTCTGCCGTTAACAACCACACCCTTGACCGCACTTGGGAAGGCGCACTGAAAACCATGCGCTACTTGGAAAAGATCGGTCTGCCCTATACCGGCGTATTCAAGAGCGCCGAAGAACGCAAAGAGGCATATTACGTAGAGCTTGACGGTGTAAAGTACGCCATCATTGCTTACACCTACTCCACCAACCGCGATTTGCCCGAGGAAAAGATGGAGACCATCGAGCCCCTCATTAACTATCTGCGTCCCTCACGCGCAATGACCTATCTCCCCGAAGTACAAAAGCAATTCAAAACCTGGGTAGATCATCTTTTCCCCAAGATGGATAAGCAAAAGAGAACGAAGCTGAAAAAATTCCTGGGCGTTTACTGCAAGCCCTTTGCACGCGCTGACGATTTGGTTGTTCCCGAATGCAAGCCTTATCTGGAAAGACTTCGCAGTGACATCCGCAAGGCAAAGGAAAACGCAGATTTCGTTCTGTTCTATCCCCACGTAGGCGGTCAGTTCAACGTCAAGCCCGGTAAATTCTCCGAACTTGTTATTCAGACTGCCTTGGAGGAAGAAGTTGACGCAATTTTTGCTTCCCACTCCCACATCATTCAGAAGGTAGAGTGGAAGGATAAGATCCCCTGCGCCTGGTCATTGGGTAACTTCAATATGGACTCCACTTCCAAGATCGTGGTTAAAACCGATTATCCCGAAATCGGCATTATTATGCACATGTATATGAACGGCAAGGAAATGGAAAAGCTGACCTTCACCATGACCAAAGCAGTTTGGGAAGACGGCAAATATCGCACCTACCCCATTACCGACCTGTACAACAAATTGGATGCCAACAAGAAGGAGCAGTTGTCCAAAGAGGTTCAGAACGTATTGGACCGCATTTACGAAAGAAAATACGAGGGCGAATTATTCCTCGAGGAATTCCCTCTGTAAGGCTCGGGGCGGTGAATTGAAAAAGTATTCTTCCGCCAGCTCCGCCATCATACGCGGATAGGTTTTTGTTTCCAAAAGAATCTGAACAAATTCTTCCAATTCCATCACCTGTTCACGGGAAAAAGAAAGCATAAGGCGGAAAGTGGTTTTACCATTTTCCGCTTCTTTTCCATACAAAAGCACCCGTCCCTCCCTTGCTTGCAGACGAAAAGAGCAGCGAAGCGTATCTGCATGGAAAACAAATTCTTTATCAAAGTTTTTCGTGATCACACTCATGCTCCTTTCTGAAATTTCTTGACAAAGTATAACGCTTTTTTCAAGGAATGCAAGAGGGCGGCTTTCGCAACTTTTGCAAAAAATTGTGCGATTTGCAATTCCAAGTTACCAAGAAAACTTTTTTCCTGCTTGATCTTACATTTTTGGTCAAAAATTCAAGGGGAATAAAATTTTTGCAAACACAAAACTTTGCCTTTTTTCCGTATAAAAGGGTTATTTCCATCACGATTTCCCCATTTTTCTCAAAAAAACGCACTCTATTCATCTTTTCGTATCATTTCATAAATGATGCACAAAATTCGAAGTCCATTGACAAAGGAGCATTCCATGGAACGAGTCTTGATTGAATTTTATTCGGAAAAGACCCCTGAAAATTTAATTTCAATTCTCAACGAACAATTCGCCTCCGTTTTCTTTCTCTACTCCACACAAAGTTACATTCCTTCGCTTCGAAGAAAAAATGCGCTTTCGGAATTGGTTCGAAGAACCCTTGGATTTGATGCGAATTTTTGCGAGGTGAAATCCCGCAAGCTTTCTGACGCACTGGAAGCATTAAACGCCCTGATGAAAGAAAACACTGAATATCTGATCGATATTACGGGCGGCGACGAATCGTTTATTGCCGCGGCGGGTATTTTCTGCGAACAAAATCAAGGCCGTGTTACGCTCCATCAATACGACGTATCCACTGCCGAAAAGCTGTTTTCTTATCCTGCCAACGGCAAGGACGCAAATTTTTTCCCCCATTACGTATCGGTACCCTATCTGTTGTCTCTGAATGGCTCGATCCCCTTGTCCGTTCCCTCATACAGTTTCAGCAAAGGATCGCTTAAGGCGGAAATTCTTCGTCTGTGGAATATTGCAAAACAGCACCCGAAGGAGTGGAATCGTTTTTGTGCGTTGTCCCGAGATGACAAAGGAAAGTCACAAAGCATCACCAAAAAGGTTATTACCCCCGGTATCGACGCCAATTCCTATTATCGTATTTCTTCCCGTTTGAAAAGCATCGGAGTTTTATCCGATGAAAAGAAAACCCATTTCAAGGGACGGGATTATATGGAATTTTCATTAAACGTTCCTCCTGAAGCAAGATTTCTCTACGACAAAGCAGGAAACGTTTTGGAAATGTTTTGCGCTTTATGTGCTCACGAAAGCGACCTGTTTCACGATATACGGGTAGGTGTGATGATGGACTGGGACGGAAAACTCTCTCAAAATCGTTCCGCTGACCCATACAACGAGGTGGATCTGATTTTTATGCGCGAAAATCTCCCCATCGTCGGAAGCTGTAAAAACACCACGCCCAAAAACGATCATCTGTACGAAATTATGATTATGGCAAAGCACTACGGTGGATTTTATTCCACCCCTGCCCTGTTTTCCTCGGGCAAAGCAACGGAATCGGTACGGAAACGCGCAGAAGAAATGGGAATCGTACTGATTGACGGAATCCGTCACAAAACCCCGGAGGAAATGACGCGATTGATTTCAAAACGATTCAAAACGCATCAAACCAAATAAATCACGAGGCGCACCATGAAAAAAGGCTTTCTTTATTCTTTATTAACCGCATTGTTGTTTGTAACACTGGAACCTGTTTCCAAACTGATCGCAGGGGATATCTCCCCCTTTGCCATCACGTTTTGGAGATTTGCCATCGGTTCTCTGATCCTCCTTCCCTTTGCCCTGTCGAAAATCAAAAAGGAAGCGCTGAAAATCACGGGGAAAGATCTGATCACCTGCTCTCTTTTGGGAATCCTGTTTATTTGCATCAGTATGGTTTCCCTGCAAATTGCCGTCAAAGAATCGGCAAATCCCTCTTTGATTGCAATTATTTTTTCTTCCAATTCCGTTTTCACCCTTTTGTTTGCAGTACTGTTCTCCAAAGAAAAAATTACGAAAAACAAGCTTCTCGCTTTGGCTTTCTGCGTGACGGGTCTTTTATTCTGCGTATCTCTGAAAGGCGGTGCCGAGCTTTTCTCCATACTGCTGTCCTTGTTCGCATCCTTGAGCTTTAGCCTTTACACGGCGCTGAGTCAAAAATTTATGACCCGCTTGGGCGGCGCGGTACAGACCTGCTTCGTTTTCCTGCTGGGAAGCGGTGCACTGCTTTTGGTTTTGCTTTGCACGGGCGCCGATCTGATTCCCACCTTTACCGTGAAAAACGTCTCCATTCTTTGCTATTTGGGACTTTTGGTAACGGGAGTCGGATATTATTCCTTCTTCAAAGCAATTGAAAAAGGCGGTGCCATTATGGGCAGTCTTGCTTTCTTCATTAAGCCCGTGCTGACCCCTTTCGTGGCTTTGGTGATTAATGAAACCCCTTTGACCTGGAACGTGTTTGCGGCAGTATTCTTCGTTATGATCGGTTCCTACTTTGCGATTCGCGAAAAAAGCAGAAAATAAAATCGAAAAAAAAGAAAAACATACGAAAAAATTTTCGTATGTTTTTTTGTTTCGTATTTACATTATGGATTTTTTGTGATATACTGATTTTAGTTTGTGCCAAGCGAGAAAAAAAGAAGGCATCTTCCGATGCCTTCCTGGCGCGTTGTAAGGGACTCGAACCCCTGACCTACTGGTTCGTAGCCAGTCACTCTATCCAGCTGAGCTAACAACGCATGTTCTCTCGAACATTGGCTATCTTATCACATTCGGATTTTTTTGTCAAGAGTAATTTGATAAAAAATCAAAACAAAAAGGAAAAATATGAGCAAATTTCAATTAACACTGCCAATTGAGGTAAAAGAGGCGTTGACCAAGCTGGGTGATGCAGGTCACGAGGCCTGGTTGGTGGGCGGTGTGCGCGATCTGCTTTTGCGTCGCGAAGTACACGATTGGGATCTGACTACCAGTGCGACCCCCGAGGAAATCAAAGCAGTTTTCGCCGACTACAGTTTAAACTTGATTGGTGAAAAATTCGGAACAGTTACCGTGCATTACGGAAACTGCTTTCTCGACATCACTACCTTTCGCAAGGAAGGCGCGTACAAAGACCATCGCCACCCCAACAACGTAACCTTTACAAAAAACCTGTTTGACGATTTGAAACGCCGTGATTTCACCATCAACGCCATCGTATACCACCCGGAAAAAGGATTTCGCGATTTCTTCTGCGGAAGAAGGGATCTGAAAAAAAGATGGATCCGTGCCATCGGTGACGCCGATGCCCGCTTCAACCAGGATGCAGTACGGATTCTTCGCGCTTTGCGCTTTTCCGCCGTGCTCGGCTTTGACATCGAGGAGAAGACAAAAGCTGCCATCCATCGAAACAAGGAACTGCTTTTGACCATCGCTCCCGAACGGATTTTGCCGGAATTTACACGGATGCTCTGCGGACGGAACATTCGTTATATTTTAACGGAGTTTTCCGACGTAATCAGCGTTCTCATTCCCGAAATTCTCCCTGCGATCGGCTTTTCGCAACGCTCCCCCTTTCATCAATACGACGTATGGCAGCACAGCGTGCACGCAGTTGCATACTCCGATCCCGTGCCTGAGATCCGACTGACGCTTTTCTTCCACGATCTATCCAAGCCCGGATGCCTGTCCATCGATGAAAACGGACGGGGACACTTCTACTCCCATCCGAAAAAGAGCGCCGCACTTGCCAAAAGCGTAATGGAGCGAATGAAATTCCCCGCAAAGCAAATCGATTTGATCAACCTTTTGGTTTACTATCACGATTCACACCCCGGCAGTGATGCGGACGTCAAGCATCTTTTGGGAAATCTGGGAGAAGAAAACTTTTTCCGCCTGCTTCGCGTAATGGAGGCGGACACCCTTGCCCACAGCAAATGGGCGATCAAAAAGCGTCTTGCGCAACTGCAGCAACTGCAAGAAACTGCAGAACGGATCCTCGCTTCCGGCGAATGCTATTCTCTGAAAGGACTTGCCATCACGGGAAACGACCTTGCGGAAGCGGGTATTTCAGGACAAAAAATCGGCCAGCTATTAAGAGTTTCTCTGCAAAACGTGATTTCCGGAAAGTGGGAAAACCGCAAAGAGACGCTCCTTTGTGAACTGAAGAAAAATTATTGGTAAATTTAAAGAAATCCATTGACAAAAAAATGCTTTCAAGTTATAATAAACTACTGTCGACGACCTAGAGGAAAAGTAAAAATGATCAACCAAACCGACAACAATTTTTTGGATATTTCAAAGCTTCTTTCCGGTGAACTGGAAAGTTTAGCCTTTGATTTGGGAGAAATTCCCGCCCCCGATGGGAACGAAGAAATTGCGGTGTCATCTCTTCGCTTTTCAGGCCAGGCAAAAGACATCTCCGGATTCATTCGACTAATCGGCACCGTCAGCGGTGAGCACTCTGCTCCCTGCGCTCGTTGCCTTGCTCCGGTCACCCAGCCTTTTTCCATTGAGATTGACCTCTCCGTGGTAACGGCTCCTACAGAATCTGACGAAGATGTAATCCTAGCCGAAGGTCAAAAAATCGATTTAGGCACATTTGCTTCAGAAACCGTTCTTCTGAACCTTCCCCTCCGACTGCTTTGCCGTGAGGATTGCAAGGGGCTTTGCCCCAAATGCGGAAAAGATTTGAACACGGGTGAATGCGACTGTGACCACAAGGAAATTGATCCCAGACTTGCAGGTCTTGCGGACTTTTTCAAAAACAAATAAAAAACCTTTTATGGTGCAATAAAGAATTGGGAGGTGCGATGAAATGGCAGTACCGAAGCGTAAAACATCGAAAGCAAGAAAGAATTCCAGACGTTCCAGCGTATGGAAATTGACCCAGCCCGCTCTGGAAAAGTGCCCCAACTGTGGCGCTTATAATCTCCACAACAGAGTTTGTTCCGAGTGTGGTCAGAAGGACGGCAAAGAAGTCATTCAAATCAAAGACTAATTGGCCGAGAACTCGTATATCAGTCTCCGCTGAGGAATCGGCGGAGACTATATCTGTATATATGGGGCACAGAAAGATATGTCTTTGGCATAGCCGCAAGGCTTGAGTGCCTAAGATGTGTCTTTTTTTCATTTTTAGGGGAAGGAGGCCGAAAATGGTTACCATTACAGCGGTTGAAAAGAATTCACTTGCTGAAAAAGCAGGTATTCGCGGCGGAGACGTGCTCTTAAGCATTGATTCTCATCCCATCGGGGATATTTTGGATTACCGTTTTTTCATCACGGAAAGCAGCATTCTTTTGGAGCTTTCCCGAAACGGAGAATCTTTTTCCGTTCAAATCAAAAAATCGCGCTACGACGACATCGGCTTGGAATTTGAAACCTTTTTGATGGACAAAAAACGCCGTTGCGCCAACAAGTGCATCTTCTGCTTTATCGATCAGAATCCCTGCGGAATGCGCGAGACGGTTTATTTCAAGGACGACGATACAAGGCTTTCCTTTTTAATGGGAAATTACGTAACGCTGACCAATGTCAGCCGCGAGGAATTGGATCGCATTGTGAAAATGCGTCTGTCTCCCGTTAACGTTTCCGTACATACTACAAATCCCCGGCTGCGCGTCAAAATGCTTGGAAATCCTCGCGCGGCAAATATTATGGAGCAATTAAAGGTTCTCGCAGACGGAGGCATTGATATCAATTGTCAAATCGTCGCCTGCCGCGGAATCAACGACGGCGCAGAACTGGAACGAACCATTTTGGATCTTGAAACCCTTTATCCCGCGGTGCAAAGCATTGCGGTGGTTCCTGCAGGTCTGACACGGCACAGAAACGGCTTGCCTCAGATTTCCCCCTATGATAAAGAAAGCGCACAGAATGTAATTCGCATCGTAGAAACTTACGCCAAACGTTATATGGAGAAATTTGATCTGCGATTCGTCTACGCGGCAGATGAATTTTATCTGTCGGCAGAACAAGCGCTTCCTCAGGAGTCGGAATACGACGGCTATCCCCAATTGGACAACGGCGTAGGACTTTTACGCTGTGCCCGTGAAGAACTCCTGGACGAAATTCGCTATCGCAAGGAGGAAGGGCTTTGGGACAATCTCCCACAAAAGCCTCTTTCCATCACCATGCTTACAGGCATGGCGGCAAAAGAACATTTAGAAGAAATTGCCAAAGAAATTTCTTCGGCGCTCCCCTTTCTCACCTTGCGCGTCAGGGCTGTAAAAAATCGCTTTTTCGGAGAAACGGTTACGGTTGCAGGACTCCTTTGCGGTTCTGATCTCGTGGAAGCCGCCAAGGAAGAAAAGCCTGAAATCCTCTTTATTCCCGCAGTATCCCTGCGGCACGAGAGAGATCTGTTTTTAGACAATTATTCATTGGAAAAAATGCAGCAGGAGCTCGGTTGCCCCGTGTATGCAATCGAAAACGGAATTCCCCTTTTAGACACCATCGAAACTATTTGTAACGGGAGGTAAAGTATGGCAAAACCCGTCATTGCCATCGTTGGCAGACCCAACGTTGGAAAAAGTACATTTTTTAACAAACTTTCGGGCGAACGCATTTCCATCGTGGATGACGTTCCCGGTGTAACCCGCGACCGCATTTACTACGAAACCGAGTGGTGCGGACGAAAAATGGTTCTCATCGACACCGGCGGTATTGAGCCCAATTCAAACGACGTCATTTTAAGCCACATTGAACAGCAGGCACACCTTGCCATGGAAGCGGCTGACGTCATCATCTTTATGACCGATATCCGCAGCGGTGTTACCGCCGCCGACAGAGAAATCGCCACCATTCTCAAGCGCAGCAAAAAGCCTGTAATCCTTGCAGTAAACAAAGTGGACTCCATCGGTTCTCTGCCTGCAGAGTTCTATGAATTCTATGAGCTTGGCGTCGAAAACGGTCCTTTCGCCCTCTCCTCCATTCACGGAACGGGAAGCGGTGATATTTTGGACGAGGTTCTTCGTTTGCTCGGCCCTGCAGAAGCAGAAGAAGACGAAGAAGACATTATCAACGTAGCCGTCATTGGCAAGCCAAATTCCGGCAAGAGCAGTTTGATCAACGCCGTTTTGGGTGAAAACCGCGTAATCGTTTCGCCCATTGCAGGAACCACCCGCGACGCCATTGACACCCGTGTAGAAAACAAGCACGGTGTTTACAACTTCATTGATACCGCGGGTATTCGACGCGCTTCCAAAATCGACGATCGCATTGAGAAATACAGTGTTCTCCGTGCAAAGCTTGCCGTGGAGCGCAGTGACGTTTGCGTAATTATGGTCGACGCCTTTGAGGGAATTACAAGCCAGGATGCTACCATCGCAGGCCTTGCACACGAAGCAGGAAAGGCTTGTATCATCTGTATGAACAAGTGGGATCTGCCCGACAAGGACAACGACTCCGTCAAGAACGCAACCAAGAAGGTATTCGACATCCTCCCCTTTATGCAGTATGCTCCCGTCCTGTTTATTTCAGCCAAGACGGGTCTGAGAATCGACAAGATCTTTGAGCACATCAATTACGTCAATATGCAGGCCTCCACCCGTATTTCCACGGGTATGCTCAACGATATGCTCAACGATGCCACCACCCGTGTTCAGCCTCCCACGGACAAGGGCAGACGCCTGAAGATTTACTATATGACGCAGGTCAGCGTAAAGCCCCCGAAATTCGTTATTTTCTGCAACAGCGAAAAGCTCTTCCATTTTACTTATCTTCGTTACATCGAAAACTGTTTGCGAGAGACGTTTGGATTTAGAGGAACTCCCATTCAGTTCGTTATTCGTGAGAGAACCAAGGAGGACGCATGAGATATTTCTTTGATGCCGTTACGACGGAATACGGCTTTTTCATGGACGGAAAAGGCGGAACACCATTTATCGTTCTCAGCATTTTGTTTTTCTTTGCTGTTGCCATTTCCTCCTACCTTTTGGGAAGCATCAACTCTGCCGTAATCATTTCCAAATCCATTTACGGCTACGACGTGCGCGATTACGGTTCGGGAAATGCAGGTATGACCAATATGTTCCGTTCCTTTGGAAAGAAAGCAGGTTTTCTGACCCTGGCGGGCGATGCCCTCAAGGCACTGCTCGCCGTTGTCATCGGCTACGTGCTGCTGGGCGGTCCCGGTCAGTATATGGCAGGATTTTTCTGTATGATCGGCCATATGTTCCCCATCTATTTCAAATTCAAAGGGGGCAAGGGCGTAATTGTCAGTGCGATGACCATTTTGCTGATCGATCCTTTGGTATTTGCGGTTTTATTGGTGCTGTTTGCCCTGATGTTTGCCGCAACCCAGATTATTTCCGCATCCAGCCTGACCGCCGCATTTTTCTTCCCTCTGATCGTATACGCATTCAACTATCAGCACCCGAAATTATCCTACATATTTTTCTCAATGATGATTTCATTTTTCGTGATTGCCATGCACAAGGATAACATCCGCAGACTGATGAACAAAACGGAAAAGAAATTCACCATCAAAAAATCCGACAAGAAGGACAAGTAAAACACAATGGACGTAGTATCCTTTTATTCCGCAAAAGAATACGATCCGACTCTGCTGCAACCAATCATAGAAAAGATCATTTGCGATCACGGCGGCTACGAGCGTCTATTCGCCAAAGGCAAAAAAGTGGTGATCAAACCCAATCTCGTTGTAAAAAAGAAGCCTGAGGGGGGCGCTACTACCCACCCTGCCATTTTGGAAGCAATGCTTTTGTGTCTCCTGCCCCACACCGACCACATCATCGTCGCCGAGTGCTCGGGCGGTCCCAACACGGAAGTTTTGATGAAAGGCATCTATCGGGAAACGGGAATCGAGGCGGTTTGTCAGAAGTACAACATTCCCATTCATTATCAAATGAACCCCGTATCCGTAATGCCTCCCGATCCCATCATTTGCCGAAAACTTGAGGTTTTGGACGTATTTACCACCGCAGACGTTTTTATTAACCTGGCAAAAATGAAAACCCATTCTTTGACCACGGTAACGGGTGCGGCGAAAAATCTTTACGGTCTCATTCCCGGTCTGCGAAAGGTGGAGCAACACGCCAATCACCCAAAAATCGGCGATTTCGCCGCTTTGATTTGTGACATCAACAAAGCCGTTCCGCCCACCCTTTCCATTGTAGACGGAATTCTCGGTATGGAAAAAGACGGCCCTTCGGGTGGCGATCCGAAATGGGCATACGGCATTCTCGGCGGTGTAAATCCCCACGCGGTAGACGAGGCAATGTGCCGTTTCATGGGTGTTGACCCTACTCTCTCCCCCATTTTGGAATGTGCAAAAAAGCACGGCTTGGTAGGCGAGATCGAATTACTGGGTGATCCAATGGAGGAAAACCTCCCCGAGCCCTTTATTCTTCCCGACAGTCAAAAGCCCAATCTCCTGCGAAGCTTTTTGGGAATGTATGACGGAAAGCTTTCCCGCTTTTTCGCATCAAAACCAAAGATCAAAAAGGATCTTTGCATCGGTTGCGGAGAATGTGCGCGTCTTTGTCCTCAAAAAACCATTGTAATTCAAAACAAAAAAGCAGTTATTCAGCAAAAAAATTGTATCCGTTGTTGGTGTTGTCAGGAAATGTGCCCCAAAAAGGCGGTACAGACCTATAACAACCCCATTATGAAGTGGATCTAAGGAGTCTTTATGAAAATCACACTTTCAGCTCCCGCAAAGATCAACCTGACTCTGGGAATCACAGGTCTAAGGGCAGACGGTTATCATTTGTTGGAAAGCATTATGCAAGCCATTTCCCTTTCGGATACTTTGACCATGGAAACCATTCCCTGCGGAATCATCCTTTCCTGCAACAGAAGTCACATCCCCACTGATGAGAAGAACTTGTGCTATAAGGCGGCAAAGCGCTACCTGGATGCAGCCGGGCTTGACGGCGGTGTCAAGATCCATTTGATCAAGTGTATTCCCGACGGTGCCGGAATGGGCGGCGGCTCCTCTGATGCGGCAAGTGTATTAAAGGGAATGCAGACACTTTACCCCGCCAACGTAGATCTCGTGGAAATTGCCGCTACCATCGGTGCTGACGTTCCCTTTTTCCTGCAAGGGCAAACACAGCTCTGCAGTGGCATCGGAGAAATTCTCAAGCCGATTTCCCTGCCGCAAAAAAAACGCCTGTATTGCGTAGTGACAAAGCCAAAGGAAGGTCTTTCCACCCCTGAAATCTACAAGCTCTATGACAAAAGCGGCTCGCCTTTCGCTTCGCCTTTGTCGAAAGAACGTCTGGAAGAATTGGAAAGCGGCAACCTTCAACCCCTCTTTTCTCTCCTGCATAACGATTTGGAACTTCCTGCCATCTCAGTTTTGCCCGAAATTGCCGCAAGAAAAGAACTGCTCTTATCCCTCGGTGCTGATTGTGCAATGATGACGGGCTCGGGAAGCGCAGTTTTCAGTTTGTTCCAAAACGAAGAAAAAGCACGAAACTGTGCTATAACTTTGGAAGAAAAAAATCTTGAATCATATTTTTGTACCCTTTTATGATTAAGAAAAATAAATATGCACAAAATAGCTTTACAGAAAAATCTGTGAAGCTATTTTCTTTTTGAAAGGATACATACTATGAAGAAAGCACAATTATGTACGTGGATACTGATCGGAACCTCCCTGTTTTTCCTTGCGATTTTTCCTTTGCAAAAAGCCAATAACCTATACGATTCCCTCATTCGCATCCACGTATTGGCAAACTCCGACTCCCCCGATGACCAAAAGTTGAAGTTTTCCGTCCGTGACAGCATACTTACCTTTGCCCGAGACGAGCTGGACCTGGGAACCTCCCGTGATGGGGCAAAAGCGGTAATCGAGCAAAATCTTGACGCTCTGGAAGATATCGCCAGAAGCACCCTTCGAAGCGAAGGCTGTCAAGACGACGTTGCCGTCAGCATTACTGAGGAATACTATCCCACCAGAAACTACGAAAAATTATCTCTCCCGGCAGGCAAATATCTGTCTCTGCGGGTGCAGATCGGAAAGGCGGCGGGAAAGAATTGGTGGTGCGTCCTGTTTCCGCCCCTATGTCTTGACTCTGCCATGGATTCGGAGGACGCTCTGACAAGTATCGGCATGGAGGAAGACAACGTTTCAATTTTAATGGGAAAAGAAAAAAACTACCGGATCCGATTCAAAATTTTAGAATTGCTTGGGAAAACACAAAAAAGCATCTCAGAGCTTTTTTGAAAAAACTCTTTTCTTTTCGCCGTCTTCGTGTTATACTTGAAGAAAGTATAGAATTAGGCGGAACGTATGAACAAAAAGTTTTTTATAAAAAACAATCCACCGAAGGGTTCTTCCATCCCTGCAGAAAAAAAGGCTGCAGATGACAAGAAGCCGACGGCGACAACTTCAAAAAAATATAAAATTGTAAAAAAAGCTCCCGTGCTTCAGGCTCCCCAAAAGAAAAACAAGCCTGTGAAAAAAAGAAAAAGCATCAAGCTTCCGAAAATCAAAAAGATCCAAGCGCCCAAGTGGTTGAAAGCGTTTGCAAAGGGTTTGAAAAAATTCTTTTCCACAAAAATTGCATCTCGTCTCGCCGTTGCCGCTTGCGCGATCCTTTTGTGTGCAACCTTCGTGCTTTGGGACTTGGGAATGATCAAGCTTCCCTTCTTGGAACGCAGAGACCGCAGAGAACCCATTACCGAAACGCAAACCCAAGAAGAAACGGCTGAAAAAACGCCTGAAAAAACCACTTCCAAAAAGCCCGTTTCCGTTGACGACACCCAAGCCGTGCAAACCATTCGTTCCCTCTACGCCTTTGCCGGTGTAAACGTTTCTCAAACGCCTATCACAATTCTTCCTTACCGTTCCGACAGTATGACCATCACCAAGCAGATCCTGCCCGAAGGAAGCTTTTCCACCTCTATGGGATTCGTTGTCAGCACCGTCGACGGAACAAGCACTCTCTTCACCGCAAACGATCTTCGAGAAATTCTAAACTCCGAGGAATACCGTTTGACCAAGTACAGAACGGCAGACGGTGACGCGGTTTTCACCAAAGAAAAAACCGAGGGATATTTCCGATACGATCCTGAAACGAAAAGCTTTGTTCCCGTTTCCTTTGATGGCAAAAACTCTTGGCAAAACGACTTTTCCTCCCCGCTTCCACGTTCCTACGGGAAGGCTGACGAGGGCACAGAGCTGACCTATTCCGACGGACTTTACGGCTATCACAGCACCTCCGCCGAGCTTGGCACGTTTACCATATCCAATCGTTATCCCACCGCTTTTGCATATTCCGAAGGCTTTGCCGTAATGGCAGATGCAAAGGGGAAAGTAACCATTCGCGGAAAAGGCGGCAAAGAAGTATTTACCGACTACAACTTCATTCTCCCCGATCTGAAAGGGGAAGCAGCACTTGGCTTCCACTACTTTGACGGCGGCATTCTGCGCGTTATCGTGGCAGGCTATGATAAAGACGGTAAATTAACCAGCCGCAGAGAAACGCTGATCAACACGAAGGGTAAGGAGGTTTCCGTACCTACGGGGTATACCGTGGTATCTCTCCACGAAGGCATTCTTTTGGTTACCGACGGTGAGATGTACGGCTATCTTTCTGCCAACGGCTCCTGGGTTTCTCCCCCCGTTTACACGGATGCTTCTCCTTTTTATGAGGGACTTGCCGTTGTAACGGATCAAAGCGGAAAAATGGGCTTGATTGATTCCGCAGGTAAAACGGTTCTTCCCTGCGCTTTCGAAAAAGTTACCAACTTCTCCGACGGTCACGCTTTGTGCTATACCAAAGCTACGGGATGGTATCTTTTGACCAAGGTTGCCGGAATCTATTATCACGATCCCTCACAAGATGAAGAAACCCTGCATACAAAGGTTTCTTTGACTCGAGGACCGCAGAACACCCTTGTTTACGAGCCTGATGAAATCATCGAGCTCCCACCCATCCTTTCTACGGTTCCCAGAACCACACATCCCGAGAACACCGTTTCACAGTCAATACGATAATTTAAAACAAAAAAGGAAGCAGAACAATCTGCTTCCTTTTTCATATAAAAAAGCACTGCCGATCAGCAGTGCTTTCTGTTAATCCTTTGATAAGTCAACCTTGGGCAATTTCAGATTAAAGGGAACGACGGGC
>JAZOSM010000160.1:0-8876 GCA_045657125.1 Eubacteriales bacterium | reverse complement strand
CGTCAATGGAGTTGGAAAGAATTTCAAAAAAGGAGTGTGAGCAGCCGTCCAATCCGTCGGAGCCGAAAATGACACCCGGTCTTTTTCGAACGCGGTCAGCTCCCTTCAGACTGGATATACTTTGATCGTTATATTCTGCCTGTTTTTTCGATTTGCTCTGTTCTGCCATATATTCTCCTAATCAAGATGTTCATCGCTTATTTTTAAAGAACAACACTATCTCATTTTACCCTATTATAAGTATTTTTTTCCTTTTCGTCAACTCCCCCAAATTCCCCCTCGTGATTTTTTTCCCAAAGTCACATCTCTGTAGTGATTTTTTTGGAAAAAGCCCGTCACTTCCTGCTTTTTTCCTACATTCATTGTTGACACCCTTTTCGCTTTGTGGTACAATTATAGGAGGAATATGTTGGGATTTTTCCCGAAAAAATTAAGTTTTTTCAAAGGAGAGAAACCGAATGAATTTACTGGGAATTGACGTAGGCACTACCTCCCTCAAAGCGGTTTGTTTTGACGAAAAAGGTACTTGCCTTGCAGAAACCAATCTTGATTATACGCTGGACACACGCGGTGATCTTGTAGAATTCAACGCGCTGGAGTATATCCGCATTGCAAAGAATGCCATCGCTGAAATTGAGAAGACGGTTAAGATCGATGCCATTTCCATCGATACCCAAGGCGAAACTCTGATTCTCACCGACGCAGAAGGCAACCCCACCATGCCCGCCATCGTTTGGCTGGATAACCGCGCCGTAAAAGAGGCCGAGGAGATCGAGGCTCATTTTGGCGGCGAAACCATTTACAACGTAACCGGTCAGGCAGAGTGCACCGGCGGTTGGCCCGCTTGTAAGCTTCTTTGGGTACAGAGAAATCTTCCCGATGTTTGGGCAAAAACAAAAAAAGTATTTATGCTGGAGGATTGGCTGCTTTGGGCGCTGTCCGGTGAATTCGTTACCGAGCCTACCATTCAGTCCTCTACCATCTATCTGGATATCGTGAAAAAAGATTGGTGGCAGGAAATGCTGGACTTCATCGGCGTTGACCGTGCGATGCTGCCCGCTATCAAGCCCTCCGCTACCAAGATCGGTTCCTTCGGCGATGCCGCCGTGGTAACCGGCGCACTGGACCAGATTGCAGGCGCCGTAGGCGTAGGTGTAGTTGACGAAAACATCGTCAGCGAAATGACCGGAACCATTATGGCAATTTGCGTGGTTACCGATCAGATCCCCCCTTACGATCCGAATTCCAAAATCCCCTGTCATCTGCACGCCATTGGGGATAAATACGTTTCCCTTCTGTGGAGCTCTACCGCAGATATGGCGCTGAAATGGTTCCGCAACAATTTTGCTTCCGAGCTTTCCTTCAAGGAACTTGACGAAGAAGCGGCAAAAGCAGGTCCCGGCGCAGAAGGCTTGGCTTTCCTGCCCCACCTGTGCGGCTCTACCATGCCCGTATATAACCCCGACGCCAGAGGCGCTTTTTGGGGCATGACCCTGGCTCACGGAAAAGGACATTTTGCCCGTGCCATTCTGGAAGCAGTTGCTTTCACGCTGAAAGACGATCTGGAATGCATCGGTGCCGATGCAAGTGAGATCCGTATCACAGGCGGCGGCGCTACCAGTCCCCTGTGGGCACAAATCAAGGCAGACGTTACCGGTCTGAACCTTTCTACCCTGCAGGAGAAGGAATCCGCTTGTTTGGGTACTGCCATTATGGCAGGTGTAGGTTGCGGCGTTTATCCCTCCATTGAAGATGCCTGCCGCAACATCATCAGAACCAAGAAAACCTATAGTCCCCAAGGTGTCGATTACACCAAAGCATATCAAAAGTACAAAAAGCTGGATCAGCTTTTGAACATTTCGGAGGATTAAATATGGCTAAAGTTGCATTTATCGGCTTCGGAGAAGTCAATACCCCCGTAGAGGTCATCATTTCCCGTACCACGGCAGCTGCCGAGGCTCTGGAAAAAGAGGGTCTTGATCTGGTCAAGGTCATTCCCGTTGCAGACGACTACGAGGAAGTACAGATCAAAGGAGCAATCGAAACCCTTTCCAAAGAGCACTATGACGCAGTTGTTCTTTGCGTAGGCGGATGGATCCCCACTCACGCCGTAGTTAAAATCGCAGAGCATTACCGTCATCTCCCCATGGTTCTTTGGGGTCTTTGCGGTTGGATGGAGGACGGCAGAATCGTCACCACCGCAGATCAGGCAGGTACCACCGGTCTTCGTGCCGCTTTGGAGGATCTTGGCTTTACCTTTACTTACATTTACGACATCATCGGCAAGCCCTCCAATTCCAAGCGCGTTGCCGACTACTGCAAAGCGGCGATTGCCGCACGCGCCATCCGCCATCAGAAAGCAGGTATGGCAGGTTATCGCGATATGAACCTGTACGGCACCCTGTATGACGGCGCTTCCCTGAAAAAGGTCATCGGTCCCGAAATCGAAACCTTTGAAATGCTGGATATGCAGCAGAGATTTGAGAAGCTGGACGAAAAGGACATTATGGACGTGGTAGAAAACCGCATCAAGAAATGGACCTTCGTTTCCCCCTGCAGTGACGAGCCTATGAAGACCGCCGCTGCTTACTACCTGACCGTAAAACAGATCGCAGAGGAGAGAGACTACAAAGCCATCTCCCTAAAAGACGTTGACGGTATGAAAAAGTTTATGGGCTTCCCCCCTGCACCCGTATTTATGCTTTTGGCTGAAGACGGCTATTTGACCGTTCCCGAAAACGACTCTTTGGGTTGTGTAACTTTGATGATGATGAAAGAGTTGGTTGGCGGAACTCCCTTCTATCTGGAATTCTACGAATTCTTTGAGGACGGCGTTTTGGCAGGTGTTCCCGACTACGTTCCTTCTCAGGTCGTAGACGGTGAAGTTACCGTAATGCCCGCCGCATTCGGTTTGCTCAATCAGGGCATTCTGAACATTTCCAAGGTAAAAACAGGCGAGCTTACCATGAGCCGCTTGGTTTACAAAAACGGCAAGTATATGATGCACGTAGTTCACGGCAACGGCGTGACTCCTCCCAAGTGGGAAGAATACGGCTGGGCACAGCCTGCTCCTCAGCTTCCTTCTTTGAAAATTGAGATGGCAAACGTTGAGGACTTCGCACAGCACGTAGCTTGTCAGCATTACGTGATCACCTACGGTGACAACCGCGCACAAATCAAGAACATTTGTTCAATTTTAGGAATCGAGGTATATGAGTCTTGAAAAACGAAGCATTGATCGCCGCACAAAAGGCGTTTGAAATCGAAGCGGCAGAAATTGCCCGTGCAAAAGAAGTTATGGATTGGGATGCTTTTGCAAAAGCAGTAGAAGTTTTGGCAAAAGCAGAGCGCATCGGAACCGCAGGTTGCGGTCACTCCGGCATTTGTTGCACCCACTTTGCTCACTCCCTTTGCTGTGTAGAGCGTCCCGCACGCTTTATCTCCCCTGCTGAAGCCGTTCACGGCGGTATGGGATTCATTCAGAAGGGCGACGTTATGGTTTTGGCTTCCCGCGGAGGAAAAACCGCAGAGCTGATCCCCATTATGAACATCGCCCACACCAAGGGCGCTACCGTTATTTCCATCACCGAGAAGATGGATTCCCCCCTTGCACAGGGCGCTGACATCGTCATCCCCATGCGCGTGGATCTGGAAACGGATAAGTACAATTCCCAGTCCACCTCCAGTTTCGTTGCACTTGCATCCGTATTTGATGCACTGCAGACCGCACTCATCGAGGAGACCGGTTTTGTCAACGAGCAGTTTGCCCTCACCCATCCCGGCGGAGCCGTGGGCGAGCGTTTGAATAAGAAATAATTGGAAGGAGAAAACCAATGATTAAGAATATCACCATTAAGGCACCCTTCTTCGAAATCGGTCCCAAGAACTATCTGTGGGGCGACGACGTAGTAGAGCTTGCCAAGGTTGCAGATGCCGCCAGCAAAAAGTACAATGTTGACATCATCTTCACCACCCCCATCGTTGAGATCCGCAGAGTAAAGGAAGCAACGGAGAAAATCCACGTTTTCGCACCTCATATGGATTCTCTCACCCCCGGCAGAGGTCTTGCTGACATCCTCCCCGAAAGCCTTGTGGCTGCAGGAGCAGAGGGCGTTATGCTCAACCACTGCGAAAAGCCCGTAACCGTAGCTCAGCTGAAAGCCGCAATCAAGCGCGCTGACGAAGTTGGTCTGGCTACCATCGTTTGTGCAGACTCCTGCGCAGAGGCAGCAGCCATTGCTCACCTGGAGCCCAACATCATCGTTGCAGAGCCCACCGAGCTGATCGGTACCGGCAAAGCAAGTGATGAAGAATACGGTGAAGCATCCATCCGTGCGGTTAAGGACGTAAACCCCGACATTCTGGTTCTCCAGGGTGCAGGTATCAAGTGCTATGACGACGTTTACCGCAACATTTTCGCAGGCGCAGAAGCAACCGGTTCTTCCTCCGGTATCGTGGGTCTCCCCACTCCCGAAGCAAGATATCAGATGGTTGACGATATGATCCGTGCAGTCCGTGAAGCCTGGGACGCAAGACAGGCGTAAAATTAGTTAATTTTTATTTTCAGGAGGAAAATATAATGGAATTTAAAGTAGTACAAAAAGAGATTCAGCTGCAGTCCAGAGGATGGATCCCCACTTTCCACGACATCTCCATCGATGTTCACAAGATCGTTGAGGAATCCGGCATTAAGAACGGTACCGTTGCTGTTGTTTCTCACCACACCACTTGCTCCGTAATGATTCAGGAGTGCTCTCATGACTTCGATACCTTCGACCTTGAGTTCCTGCAGCACGACCTGCTCGACATTATGAGAAAGATGATCCCCGACTTTGCTGAAGAGCATCAGTACCGTCACCCCGGTCCCGTACACGCTCAGTTCGGCAGATACGTAAACGAGCCCGGTAACTTCACCTCTATGAATACCGACGGTCACCTCCGCAGCGTATTCTTCGGCAGAAGCGAAACCATCACCATCAAGGACGGCGTTCTTGACCTGGGTGAGTTCGCTCACATCTACTTCATCGACTGGGATCACGTTCGCGCTCGTCCCCGTCAGTGCAACGTTACCATTATGGGTACCACTGAAGACGTTGGATGCCGCAAGTACAACAACGGTGAGGTTGTTAACACCCTCCGCAAGTTCCCTGCAGAAGAGAAGACCTACATGGAGCAGTACGACGAGTGGAAGAAGAGATAACTTCTCTGAAAACCAAAAGAAGATCGGCTTTCGCCGATCTTCTTTTTTATCATTATTCCTATATCGTTGTTCCTTTTTTGAAAAAAAGGAACCGAAAAAACTTCGCACAAAAAAATCAGAAGAAAGACTTCTTTTTCCCTTTTTTGACAAAAACTTTTATTTCTCAGTTTCCCATAAGCTCGATTTTTGAAAAAGGAACCGAAAAAACTTTCACCCAAACTTTATTTCATCCAAAGACCAACGGGTATATAGAATAGAGGGATAATCGTCGCCACAGGTTCTTTGATAGTAAACCGTCAGTATATCCCCGTTCTCAAGTTCCACAGAACTCGGATAGCCTTGATCGGTTGCGAGAAACTGCGAAACAGGCCCGATCATCACGTCTTCCTCCCAGGTCAAACCTTGATCGTAACTGATTCGAACGTACTGACCGCAAGGTTCGGTCCGTTTCCCACAAGATAGGATCAAAGCGCCGGATGAATGAAGCAAAAAATGCGCAGGTGCTCCGTACCGCTCCATAAAAACGGGCTCTTCCCAAGTTTTACCGCCATCCGTTGACCGGCAGGTATAAAGAGTAAATTCATATTGACTGCGCGTACGATCTTCCCCCTCGAGAAAGCACCGCACCGCCGCAAGAATCACACCGGAACCGAAATCAATACAATGAGGCTCACAAACGCCACCCAGTTTTCTCCCGTTATGCTCGTTTGGCGCAGGCAATACGCTAACCAATTTCCAAGTTTCTCCATCGTTGTGACTTTCTACCGCGCAAATGGCATTTTGAGGCATATCCAGCCCCGAAAGCCGTTCCGCACCTACATAGAAAAAACTACCGTCAGCTCTACGAATAGGTCCGTGAGGTGCTGTTACCGGAGCTTTTCTCGGCGCCGACCAAGTTTTTCCTCCATCGCGGGAAATACGGGTAAACGATCCAAATTCCGTAATTGGAAGATCGTTCCACTTATCCATCATTGCAAGTGAAAACGCCTCATTCAAATTGGGAAACAGAATTTTTCGTCTCGGATTCTCAAATACTTCCATCGTATTATTAAACCAAGTCAGGAGCATATTCCCATCGCCCCAGCACACAAGACCCGCATCACGATCATCCAAATAGGTATCGTTAACGATTTGTGGTGCAGACCAAGTCTCCCCCTCATCACAACTTACGTACATCAGATTTTTCCCAAAGGGACATACGTGATCCAGCCGATGGCCGGAACATACCGCAAATATAGTACCGTCCTCTGCTTTTGCAACCGTCGGCCATCCCTGGTAACGGAAATAGCCACTTGTTTGCCGACCTACAATCCCGTGTTTCATAACATATCCCCAAAGTTTATTGTACCCCCATTATATCTTGAAACCATATTCTTTGCAAGAAAATGCCGAGTTTTATCAAATTAATTGTCAATTTTGCAAATTATTTCGTTCATTTGTAGTTACGATATCCTTTTTCGGCCAGATATTTGTCGATGAGTTTTTGGAAACCCATTACCTCGTTTTTGCTTTGAAGCGCTAAATCAAAGTTTGTGGAAACGTCGCCGTAGCTGTAATAGCTCTTGCGGTAAGCGTCAAAGTCAAAGGCGGCATTGACCGAAGGATCTCCCGTAAAGCGGTATTCCTGCCCGACGGCAGTATCTCCTGTAACGGCACTCCAGGTCATCAGCGCAGTCATATAACCTACCAGCATATTCTGATGATGTCCGTCGCTGGAGCTTTGAGAAATGACAAAGCTGTTTCGGTTATAGGTCCAATCACTTCCGGGCACTTCAACGTTGTTGCTGTAGACGTCATAGACGATTTTTCCCCAGTCTACAATGGTTACCCCCTTTTCCTCCAAAACCTTCAGATTTTTCAAAACCTGTTTACACTCGGCGGTATCCAGCTCGTAAAGACGAAGGGGCACCAAACAGAAGAACTTTACGTTGGGATTTTTCTCTCGGAACAGCTTCATAATCGTATCTACCGAATCCATAAAGCCGTCGATGCGCTTACTGCTCTCTTGGAACATCACGTAGTCAAAATAGCGGTCAGTAAGATCCTTGGTATGGTCGTGTCCGTCGCATTCGCGGTTCGCCTCGCAATTTCCGCCGAAAGTATCTTCCAAGCAGTGGTTGCCAAAGGTCCAGTTGGTCACTTCAATATCCGCGCCGTTTTCCTTGGCGATCTGATAAAAATATCCCTTGTCATTACTGCGTTCTCTTTGACTGAGAACGGTATTTGACTTACTCAGTACACACTTTCCATAGTAGGTGTAGGAATTTCCGATGAAAATAAACTTCTTTCCATCCAGCGAATGCTGAATGGATTCGGAATCAACAGGAGGCGCATAGGGCTCGTCAGAATCTCCGCCGTCTACGTATTCACATCCGGGCAAGGGATAACTTTCGTGGAAATTCGTGTGAAACAGCAAATGAATCGCATCGTCAAGATCCAGTTTTCCGTTGCCATCCATATCACCCGTGCGCTGACACCGTTCACAGACCACGGCACCGCCCGCGGCACCGACGGAATAACTTATCAAAACTGCCGCAATCACCAAAACAAACAAAAGAAGTATACTGACTGTTTTTTTCACTTTGACACCTCACATCATCGTTTTTTTCATCCTACCACAATATTAAAAGTTAGTCAAGCACCAACCATATTCCAATATAATTCCCGCAGACTTGACGAAACTGCAGCCAATTAAAGATTTTTGCGCAATAAAATCGAGCGAAGCGAGGAAAGCAAGGAAAGTGCGAGGGCGTTTACTCTTGTAAATAACCGAGTGCTTTTCCGCAGACTTGACGAAGCTGCAGCCAATTTTATAAGCAAAAAAATACACCGACCAAAAATATGATCGGTGTACTTTTATAAACTCCAATTCAGTAATTAAACTGCTTCGGTGTTGATGTAGTTCAGGTAATCCTGCAGAGCCTTACGGGCTGCGGTGTATCTGGACTCGTAGGTGGATACGAAGGTATCGTATGCAGCATCAGAACCGGGAGCCTCGTTGTTGGGAGAACCAACTTCGTAGAAGAGCTTGAGCATCTTACCGAAGTCGTAACCTACAACGGGGTCATAAACCTTGTTTTCCATAGCGTACTCTACCATCTTAGCAGACTCAACGTCACGGATGGACTGCTTGAGAATAACCTGATCGTAGAATGCGGGAGTCAAGGTAAGCATGGAGTAGTAGCAGAATGCTTCGAGGAAGTAAGCTGCCTGCTCGCGGCCGGAAGTAAATCCGTTGGTTTCCCAGTCTTCACAGTTGTCAGTGGTGGTGGGAATTGCGAAGCAACCGAGCTGAGCGTAAGATACGCCGTTGTAGTACTTCTCCTGTTCAGCGTTCAACTTGGGCAGGGGCAATACACCAAGAGAAATGGTGGAAGAACCTGCGTTCAAGATGGTACCGGTGTTACAAGAGAAGAAGGTGGACAGACCCTTACGGAAGAGGGATCCGGAGTCGTCGCAGAGACGAGTGGGAGAGGTGAGCAGAGGACGGAGCTTTTCCCAGATGTTGAGAAGCTCAGCCTTGGGCTGTGCGGGGATTTCGTATTCGCCGGAGGAGGAGATTCTGGAGAGAGTCTCGCCACAACCGTTTACGTGTACCCAGTTGTTAAATCTTTCGCCGATGTAACCGAAACGGTCCTTACGTGCTACGAGAGCGCCGTCACCGTCGAGGTCCTTA